>JAJBTL010000261.1:0-488 GCA_020860865.1 Planctomycetota bacterium
CCTCGCCGCCATCAACGCCGCCGCCGGCGTGCCCCTTGTCCTCCACGGCGGCAGCGGCATTACGAAAGAGTTCCTCCTCGAATCGTTCCGGAACGGCATCGCCAAAATCAACATCGCCACCAATATCCGCCAGCCCTACGAACAGGCGGTTTCGGACTCGCCGGAAAAAGGCCGCGACGCGACCTACCGGGCCACCCGGAACGTTATCGAGAATGATCTCGAACTGGTTGGCCTCGCCGCCAAACTGGAAAAATAAACACGCGGCGGGTCGCACCCATTCGCTACGTATGACCGGATTATCATCCGTGAGGAAATGCCATGCATGTACTCGGTATCGATGCGGGGACGTCGTCCTGCAAGGTCGGCGTCTTTTCCCCGGAGGGGTTGGTGACGTCGGCCAGTTGCGGCTACGGGGTCTTGTCGACGCGCCAGGGCATTGCCCAACTGGACGCCGCCGTAACCTGGCGGCGCATCGAAAACGCCATTCA
>JAJBTL010000261.1:498-15642 GCA_020860865.1 Planctomycetota bacterium
GCGCCGGGAGGTCCGGGCGGTGTCGTTCAGTTCCATGGGCGAGGCGGCGGTGCCGGTCCGGCTCGACCGCACCGTGGTCGGCCCGTCCATCCTGGCGAACGACGTCAGGGGCGTCGAGTACGCCGCCCGTCTCGACCGGGACATCTCCGCCCGGGACCTCTACCGCATCAGCCCGAACCGGGTCGGGCCGAATTTCACCTTTTCCAAACTGATGTGGATTCGGGAGCACGATCCGGATACCTACCGCGCCGCCGACAAATTTCTCTTCTGGGCCGACTTCATCGCCTTCATGCTCGGGGCCGATCCGTTCGCCAGTAACTCCCTCGCCAACCGGAGCCTCCTCTTCAATGTCAGGGAAAACCGCTGGTCCGACACCCTCCTCGACTGGAGCGGCATCGACCGGAAGAAGCTCGGGGACATCGCCTCCGGCGGCGACGTCGTCGGCACGGTCCGGTCCGATCTGGCCCGGCGCTTTGGGCTACGGGACGACGTCCTCCTCGTCGCCGGCGGTCACGACCAGGTCCTGAACGCCCTCGGCTGCAGCTGCATCGAGAACGGCAGCGCCGTCGTCGGCATGGGGACGTACGAATCCTATTGCCCGATTTTTTCCTGGCCCGGCGATACCGAGGCGTTTTTCGCCGAGAACATGAACATAGAAAACCACGTCGTCCCCGGCCTTTTCGCGTCGTTCCTGTACCACCACTCCGGCTACCTGGTCGACTGGTTCCGCCGGACCTTCGCGCCGGGTGAGACGGTGGAGGGGCTGAACGCCCGCATCCCGGACGGGCCGACCCGCATCCTTTTTCTGCCGCACAACGAGCCGCCGCAGTGGCCGGAATTCATCCGTCATACCAGTGGCGTCTTTGTCGGGTTGAAGTCCAGCACGACGGTGGACGAGATGTACCGGGCCGTCCTTGAAGGCATAACCTTTTACCTCATGCAGGCGGTGACGGCGATGGAACGGACCGGAGTGGCGCCGGACGTGTTCCTCGCCAGCGGCGGCGGGTCGCGGTCGGACGCCTGGATGCAGATCCGGGCCGACATCACCGGGAAACCTTTCACCCGCCTCGGCGTCGGCGAAGGCAGCCTGAACGGCACCGCCATCCTGGCGGCGGTCAAGTCCGGCATGTTCCCGGACAACGGCGCCGCCGTCCGGGCCTATGTCAGCCACGAGCGGACCTTTGTCCCGGACCCGGACCGGCACGCCTACTACGCCCGTCTGGCCGAAGTGTACCGGAGCGTCTACCCGTCCCTGGCGGGAGTGTTGGAAAATTTGGAACAGGTGTGAGGCGGACGATGGGAGGAAGCACTATGGCACAGGAACAGTTTACCTGGCTCCATATCGGGGCCGGATCGTTTCACCGCGCCCACCAGGCGTGGTACATGAACGAACTCCTGAAACAGGGCCGGGACGACTGGCGCATCGCCCTTGGAAACATCCGGGACGACGTGTCGCCGATGTTGGACCGGCTCGCCGCCCAGAACGGCGAATATGTCCTCGAGACTGTCGATAGCCGGGGGCAACGCGAATACGAAATTATCCGGTCCATCCGGGAGATTGTCCGCTGGGACCGGGATCTCGCCGCCCTTACGGCCAAAGGGGCGGAGGCGGCGACCCGGGTGGTGGCGTTCACCGTCACCGAGGCCGGGTACTACCTCGACACGGCGTTCCGCCTCGACCGGTCGCACCCGGATATCCAAGCCGATCTGGCCGGGGCGAAGACAACCATCTACGGCACGGTGGCGGCGATTCTCCGGGCCAGGATGACAGTCGGGTCGGGACCGGTGACGCTCCTCTCCTGCGACAATGTCCGCCACAACGGCCAGCGCTTCCGGGACGGTTTGGTCGAGTTCCTCACCCTCCGGGGCGAAGGCGAACTCGTCGACTGGGCCGGGGAATTCACCACCTGTCCCTGTTCCATGGTCGACCGGATAACGCCGCGACCGGCCGCCGACATTCCGGCCCGGGTATTGGCCGCCACCGGCTTCCGGGACGCGGTGCCGGTAATGGGCGAGGCCTTTATCCAATGGGTTATCGAGGACAATTTCGCCGCCGGGCGGCCCGATTTGGAAGCGGTCGGCGTCCTCATGGTGGACGATGTCCAGCCGTATGAGGAGGCGAAAATTCGTCTCCTCAATGTGCCGCATTCGTGCATCGCCTGGGCCGGGACGCTTGGCGGGCTGTCGTATATCCACGAGGGCGTGACCACGCCGGCCATTCGCGCGTTGTCGTACGACTATGCGACAAACGACGTCATCCCCGCCTTGACGCCGAATCCGCTCGATTTGGCTCTGTACCGGGACACGGTCCTGGACCGGTTCGCCAACGCGAACATCCGGGATACGAACCAGCGGGTGGCGGCGGACAGTTTTTCGAAAATCCCCGCCATGATCACGCCGACGCTCCTGGACTGCTACGACCGGGGCCTGACACCCACGGACACCGCCATGCTGCCGGCGTTGTTTTTCGTCTTTCTCCGCCGCTGGGCACAGGGGCGGATTCCCTTCGAGTACCAGGACGGCGTCATGAACCCTGACGCGGCCCGGGTCATGCTGGCCGGACCCGACCCGGTGGCGGCCTATGCCGGCGACGCGGCGTTGTTCGGGCGCATCGCCGGCCGGGAGGACTTTGTCGAATTGATGCGCGGCGCGGTGGCGCGGGCCGAAGGGTTCGATACGCTTGGCTGAGCGTTTTGGCCGCGTGATCCACGGACGGTGAAAAAGTTGTTTCGCCGGGGCTCGTCATGGTGATAATGTTTTCCCGGAAAACACCACAAGGAACCGTGAACAGGCCGCATCACACCGGCCGCGCATTGACGCTGTGAAAAGCCAAAATGCGCCACTTGAAGAAAGGTACAGCATGACGAAGACCACCGTTATCGTTCACAGTCTCGGCAATATCGGCCGGAACGTGATTCAGAGCCTCGAGTCCGCCGCCGACATGGAATGCCTCGGCGTTGTCCGGAGTAAGGGCTCCCTCGGCACGAAACCCCTGGACCTTCGGGGCCTCCGGGATTTCGCCAGCCTGGCGGATCTGGAAAAGGCCATGGGGAAGCCCCGTGTGGCGATTCTCTGCGGACCGTCCCGGCTGGTGCCGGAAGCGGCCAAGGCCTACCACGCCGCCGGCGTCTCGACGGTGGACAGTTTTGACATCCATGACGAAATCAGCGATCTCGTTGCGACCCTCGACGCGACGACCAAGGCCACCGGCTGCGCCGCCATCACCGCCGCCGGCTGGGATCCGGGAACGGACTCGGTGCTCCGCGCCCTCTTCGAGGCGATGACGCCGGTCGGTACCACTTTCACCAATTTCGGCCGGGGCCGGTCGATGGGCCATTCCGTCGCCGCCCGCGCCATCCCGGGCGTGGCCGACGCGACGTCGGTGACCATCCCGATTGGCGGCGGTCGGCATTCCCGGCTCGTCCTTATCCTCCCGGAAGCCGGCGCCGATCAAGAGACAATCAAAAAGAATCTCGCCGCCGATCATTATTTCGCCCACGATCCGCTGGACATCCGTTTCGTCGCCTCGGCCGACGAACTGGCGGCGGCGATGGATTCGTCCCATGGCGTTCTTCTCGAACGGACCGGCGCTTCCGGCGCCGCCTCGAACCAAATCCTGAAATTCGACATGCGTATCGACAACCCGGCCCTGACGGCGCAAATCCTTGTTTCGTGCGCCCGGGCCGTGACCCGAATGGAAACCGGCTGCCACACCCTTATTGACATCCCGCCGGTGAAGCTCCTCCCGGGCGACCGGATGGGGCATATCAAGCGCCTTGTGTAACCTCGTGATAAATGGGCGGGACCGCGGCGTTGGCCGCAATGAGGACGTGATAAAAAAGAAGCCGGCCGGAATCCATATGCGGATTCCGGCCGTTTTTTTATATGTTGGAGCGGGTACTTGCCGCGAACTGATACCGGCCAGTGACGGCGGCATGGGCTGGCGACCACGAATGATGGTGACGCCGCGCCGCGAGTCCCTCAGTTTTCTCGAGGTCGAACCGGAACGGCGATACTCGTGTCCATCGGTTTTTTGAAGCGATTCAGCCAGGAGGGCGCAGCGCGGACACGACACCGGTGAGTCCTGATGATGGATGGCGATGATGACGTCGGGGATGATGTCATTTCCGGGCGAGGTGGCGCTGACGACGTCAATCAACGCTTTCCGCGCCGTTTCCGAGCAGAGGAGCACGAGACAAAGGTCCGGCTCGTCCGTGGACCGGGTCCGGAGATCGGCGGCGGAAGCGACAAGCATTTCCCGCCAGTCGTCCAGGCTGTCCGGGCGGAGCTGTTGGGGCGAATCGGCCGGCGGGGAGTTGGCGATGACCCGGGTTTTCAGCTTTGCCTCCATGAGGCGGTCGAGTTCGGCCCATTCCCTGGACATTTCCTCGATAGCGCGGTAGAGAAGGGCTTTTTCGACAGCGCCGAGAAGTTCACTGATATAGCCAAGGCGGGACATGAGATCGAAAAACAGTTTTCGCGCCCGGAGTTTGTCCTCCTTCCAACTGCCGACGAGGAAACCGATACGGTCCGCCCGGTAACTTTCAGCGGTGGCGTGAAGATTTGTTGACATGCGTCGGAGCAGGACCAAGAGGTCCGGCATGAGATTATGGAGATTTCCGGAGAGGTTGATCTGTGAGACCTGGCTGAATAATCGCGCCATCATTTCGACGACGACGCACGAGGGAAGATACATAATGCGCTTTTCCTGAAGAATACGCGCATAATGACTGAGTAATACACTCATACACGACTCCTTTTTGACATCACCCGGACGGCCGGCTGGTGGTAGCGCCTTTCGGGGATGTCCCCTCGACCCTCCGGAAACCCTCTTCAACCGGCACTACACTGATAGTATATTTTAACGTTCCACTTTTCGGACCAACCACGCCATTGTCCACCCGTAACGGGGACCGATGGCATGGCGCCGTAGGCTCTGGCTGTCGTTTCCACTACAGATTCGCTGTATTTGACGAGAAACGGCCGGCTTTACAACTTACTGTCCGGCGTCCCGGGTGAGACTTCGAGATGTTTTTCCCTGACGTCCATGCTAGAAATTAACAATACGCGATAACATCGAACATTTCAAACAGTAAATGGAAATATTCGATACTTTTGGTCAATGGTGAAAAAAAGGCAGGCTTTTACAGGGTTTTTAAGTACTATTGATTAAATCAGGCCTGACAGACAAAGCCGCCACCCCTTCGCGGGAGTGGCGGCTGGTTTAGCATGATAAACTATCTGCGTAAATGTATTGGTGACTCGTATCCACCGATTGGGGAGGAGGCGGAGAGTAGTCGTTGTTGGACAGGACCTCGCCCGGGGGGTCATTGGGGTAGGGCGGGTCGGCTAAAGTCGCGGCTCAACTTCAGTCGCTTTTCAGTCCAGCGTTACTTCGGCGCCCTTTTCGGCTGACCGGTACAATCCTTCCAGTATGGTCTGGACGGCGGCGCCGTCCTCGGCCGGGGCTTCGCAGGGGATGTCCTGGAGGATGCATTCGGCAAAGTGGCGCATTTTGAAATCGAACGGATCGTATTTGTCGAGATAGGCCGGAGTGGAGGTGAGCATGTAGCCACCGTGATCGAAAAACACCTTGGCCGGCGCCGACGTGCCGCCGCCCTTGGTGCCCATGACCTGGATGGTCCAGATGTCTTCCTCGACATGGGCGGCAAAGCTCGTCTCCACCGTCATGGCGGCGCCGTTGTCGAAGGTGAGGAAACCGACGCCGAGATCTTCCACCGTGTAGGTACTGTGATCCCACGCGCCCCACTCGCACTGGACGCCGCAGGGCTTGTCCCCGAGATAGGTGTGGATGGAACCGCGCGCTGTTCTTGGCCGGGGCGAACCCATGACGTAGTGGCCCATTTCGATGACGTGGACGCCGATATCGATTATCGATCCGCCGCCCTGGATTTCCTTCTGGCCGAAAACGCCCCACGACGGGATGCCCCGGCGGCGGAGGGCCTGGGCCCGGACATAGACGATGTCCCCAAACGAGCCGTCCTTAACGTAGCGCCGGAGCATCTGCACGGACGGGCTGAACCGGTGCTGGAAGGCGATCATGAGGAGGCGGTTCATTTCCTTGGACACCGCCGTCATCTCCCGCGCCTCGGCGGCGGTCACTGACATCGGTTTTTCGACAAGGACATGTTTTCCGGCCCTGAGGGCTTCCACCGTCGGGGCGAAGTGGAGGTTGTTCGGGGTGCAGACGCTGATGGCGTCGATGTCCGGGTTTTGGATCATTTCCCGCCAGTCCGCGTACAATTGGGTGATGCCGAACTTGCCGCCGAACTGTTTCAGCCGGTCGGCGCTGACATCGGCGGCGGCGGTGACGGAGACGCCGGGAACGTTTTCCTTCTGGAGGGATTCCACCTGCGCTTCGGCGATGCCGCCGCTGCCGACGAATCCGATGCGGAGTTCTTTCTTCATGACCGTGTCCTCATAGTATGGAAAGGGGATGTGACCGTTGGCCCGGAAGAGCGGCTGCAGGCGAAGGTATCGCCGTACACAGGCCGCTCCCGCCGGGTCAGGACGGGGGTAGCACGAGGTGCGGCCGGACCAGGACGCGGACCGGCGGTTCGGACGGGTTCCGGAGCCGCCAGAGAACGGTCTCGGCGGCGCGTCGGCCGATGGCGTCGATGTTCATGCCGACGCTGGCCGGGCGCGGCGTCATGGACGAAAGGATGGGGACTTTGTTGTTGCAGGACAGGATGTGGATATCCTTCTGCGGCGTTATCCCGAGTTCCGTCAGTATGGAATACACGGCGAAGCAGAGCCGGTCGCCTGGAATGAACAGGGCGGTGGGACGCGGCTTCGCCTTAACAATTTCGCGGATAAGCCGGGCGGTCTGCGGCTGGTCGATGGACATGCCGTCCGGCCCGGAGTTGAACAGGTTTTTCCCGGTGGCGGTAACGAGGCGGCCGCCATGGCGGGCCAGGGCGCGTTCGAGGAACCAGCGCCGTTCGGCCAGCGTTTCTATGTGGCTGTCGTCCAGGTAGCCGACGACGCTGTGGCCGAGGCCGAGAAGGTATTCGGCGGCGATGGCGCCGATTTCCCGGTTGTCCTCCTGGACGATGTCGGCGCTCCGGGCCGTCGTCCTGAGGGCCCAGACAACCGGCACCGGCGACTCGCCAGACCAGCGCTCCGGCGAGTCCGGAAAGCCGACGAGGACGGCGGCGCGGAAGCGGCCGGCCGCCCGGCGATACGCCTCGGGTTCGGAATAATCCGCCATGCTGACGCCGATGCCTTCCCCTTCGAAGACGGACTGCATGCCTTCGAGGAGGCGGAGATGGAGGTAGGACTGGAAGACCTTTGTTCCCGGGTCGACGCTGGCGAGGACGACGCTGCCGTTGACGGCGGCGGCGGACGGGGCGCCGGCCGGCGCTGCCGGCGACAGCTCCTCGAGAATCCGCATGACCCGTTCGACCGTTTCCGTGGACATCCGGCCCTTTTTATTGAGGACGTTCGAGACGGTGGCGACGGAGACGCCGGCCCGGCGGGCAATGTCGGTGAGGCGCGGCCGGCGGCGGCCGAGATCGTGTTGGTCAAACATCCCGGTTATCCTTGGTAAAAAAATTTTAATCAAATTCTACCGTCATACTACCCGAAAAAAATCCTCTCGCAACTAAATTTATTAAAAAATATCGGTTGACTAGTGAAATTTATTGGGTACTCTTGATTAAAGAGATGTTAAAAATGATTAAGATTATTTAATCGACTCCCTTGACAGTCTGCCTTTCATCCCCATCGCCATTCACCCGACGAAGTAGCGACTTGTACGAGTTTTTTGACGAATTCGTAAAGCCGCGCCACCATACGCACCACCCAAAAAACATGACGCGGGACTGCGGTCCATTGTGGCACCCTTCCGCGACCGTTATTGCCATGAAAGGTTCAGGCATGAAGATTGGCGTCTTTTCCCCTGTTTTCGGCGACCTCTCCCTCGGGGAGATGCTCGACCGCATCGCGTCGGCCGGGCTGGACGCGGTGGAAATCGGCTGCGGCTATTTCCCCGGCCACAAGCATTGCGACTTTGAAAAACTCCTCGGCAGCGACGCCGCCCTCCGGGAATACCGGGACGAATTCGCCAAACGGAATATCGTCATCAGCGCCCTCAGCGCCCACGGGAATCCCCTCCACCCGGACAAGGCCATCGCCGACGAATCGAACCGGCTCTGGCACGCCGCCCTCGACCTGGCGCCAAAGCTCGGAGTCGATACGGTGAACGCCTTCTCCGGCTGCCCGGGAGACCAGGAAAACGCCAAATACTCGAATTGGGTCACCACCTCGTGGCCGCCGGACATGCAGCACATCCTGAACTGGCAGTGGGCTGAAAAGGTCATCCCCTACTGGAAGCGGGAGGCGGCTTTGGCGGTGGAAAAGGGCATCACTAAAATCGCCATAGAAATGCATCCCGGCATGGTCGTCTATAATAACGCCACCCTTCTCCGCCTCCGGAAGGAAGCCGGGCCCGCCATCGGCGCCAATTACGATCCGTCCCACATGTTCTGGCAGCAGGTGGAAATCACCGAGTCCATCCGGGAACTCTTTCGGGAAAACGCCCTCTTCCACTTCCACGCCAAGGACACCGGCTTCAACGACGACAACCGCCGGAGAAACGGCGTTCTCGAGACGCTCCCGTCGGAGAAAATTTCCGAACGGGCCTGGAACTTCCGCTCCGTCGGTTACGGCCACGACGCCATTGTCTGGAAACGGATCATTACCGAACTGTGGCGCGGCGGCTACCGTGGCGTCATCAGTATCGAGCATGAGGATCTATTTATGTCGATGGACGAAGGATTCGTGAAAGCGGTGTCGTTCCTGAAGGAATGCATTATCCGCTCGGACTCCGGGATTGTCTTTGATTGACGGGTGTCCGGTCCTTGTGGTGAGGTCTGTTGTCTGAGTGAGGAACGGGGTTACGAACGTTTTATTGTTAAAGAAAACAGGAGAAGCGCATGCGTAGAGTCAATTCACTTCGAGTCGCGCTGGTCGCGGCGGTGATGGTTATGGCGGTTTCGGCCGGGGCGATGGCGGTGGAACTCACCATGTTCTTCAACCCGGTCGAGGCGCCGATTATCCGCCAGGTGGTGGCGGACTGGGAAGGGAAGACCGGCCACACCGTGAACATCCTCACATCGCCGCAGAGTTCGTCCGACGCCTTGGCCCTGTTCCAGCAACAGCTCGCCGCCGGCACCTCCGACGTCGACCTCTATTTCATCGACTCGGTCTGGCCCGGGCTTATTGGCGATCACCTTCTCGACTTGAAGGAGCACGATCCTGACGGAACGCGCATCGGCGATCACATCCCGTCCGTCGTCGGCGCCTACACGGTCCGTGACCGGGTCGTCGGCCTCCCGCTCATGCGCTCGACGCCGGCATGGTCTATTACCGGACCGACCTGTTGGAAAAATACAACAAGCCGGTCCCCGAAACCTGGCAGGAACTGACCGACACCGCCGCCTTTATCCAGAACGCCGAACGCCAGGCCGGCAACACGAACATCTGGGGCTTTGTTTTTCAGGGCCGCGCCTATGAAGGCCTGACCTGTAACGCCCTCGAATGGCTCGCCTCCCACGGCGGCGGCACCATCGTCGACACGGACGGCAAAGTCACCGTCAACAATCCGAACGCTGTCCAGGCTCTCCGCGAGGCCGCGTCGTGGGTCGGGTCCATCACGCCGGAAGGCGTCCTGAACTATGCCGAAGAGGAAGCGCGCGGCGTCTTCCAGTCCGGCAACGCCGTGTTTATGCGGAACTGGCCCTATTGCTGGGCCCTGGCCCAACAGGAAGCCAGCCCGGTCATGGGCAAAATCGGCATCCTGCCGGTGCCGAAGGGCGGCGACGGCGAAAAGTCCACCGGCGCCCTCGGCGGCTGGGGCATGGCGGTGTCCCGCTATTCGAAAAACATCGACGTCGCGACCGATCTCCTGTTTTACCTCACCGGCCGGGAAGGCCAGAAAAAGTTCAGCATTCTCGGTACCTACACGCCGAGTATTGTCAAACTGTTCGACGACCCGGACATCAACCAGGCCAACCCGGTGGCAATCCTCGACGTGTTCATGAACGCGGTGCCGCGTCCGTCCGCCGTCACCGGTTCCAAATACAACCGCGTCTCAAGCGAGTTCTACAACGCCGTCCACCAGGTCTTGTCGAAGTCGGCCACGCCGGAAGACGCGTTGAAAACCCTCGAGGCGAATCTCCGCCGGGTCGGGCGCGGCGGCTGGCGGTGAACGCGGTCGCCGTTCCGGAACGCTGATAATAGCAGTGAAATTGCGGATTCATGACAACGGGGAGAACCTTGCGAAAAGGTTCTCCCCGATTGAATGTCCCCGCTGTGTACCAGTGCTTACTGGGTCCGCAATTGTTCGTCGACCACGACCTCCGCCGCCGCACCGCCGGTGTGCCGCCACTCGTTGGCGATGCGTTCGGCCCGCGTCGGCATATGCGGCGCCAGGATGGTCAGGCCGATCCACGACACCAGGCACGACACGATGCCGACAATAAGGCCCGTTTTCAGCCACATGACGAAATGGACCTTGGTCCAATAGCGTTTTTCCAGCATGCCGACGGCGACGATATTCGCCGTCGACCCGATCATGGTGATATTGCCGCCGAGGCAGGCGCCGTGAAGAAGGGCCCAGATGAGCGGCGTCTGGTCCAGCTTGACCACCACCGGCATGAAGGCGGCGACGAAAACGATGTTCTCGATAAAGGCGCTGCCGATGGCGGATATCGCCAGGACGGTCGGGAGAAGAAGCGACGGATTGCTGCCGACGGAACGGTCGAGGGCGGCGGCGATGACGTCGGTGACCTGGGTACGTTCGAGAGCGCCGGCTATCATGAAGAGCATCATGAGGAAGATGACGACGTTCCATTCGACATCATGCTCCAGGTAGTTCCTCACCTGTCCCCGGCGCCAGGCCATGAGGACGCCGGACACGAGGAGCGGCGCGGTGATGAGCATGGTGTTGGCTTCGAGGCCGAGGTGGCGCTCGATTATCTTATGGAGGATGAGGAGGCAGAGGAGGAGCGCCATGACGAACAGGCCGGCCGCGTGCGGCACCCGCACCATCGGCGCCAGGGCCAGGCCGCTCTGGCGGCGCTGTTCCAGCTTTTCGTTAAGGACGGCAATCTGTTTCCGGAACAGGACGAGCATGAGAATGAGGATGACGACAAACTCGGCCAGCATGAGCGGGAACGACCAGATCATGAAATCGTTGAACGACAGCGGCGGCGAGGCGTTCTGGCCGATAAGGATGCCGACCGGGTTCCCGAGCATGGTGCCGGCCGATCCGACGTTGATGGCCATCACCACCATGATGATGAACGGCATCGGCCTGATGTCGAGGGCGTCGGCGATTTGAAAGATGAGGGCCATGGCGAAGACGATGGCGGCCATTTCGTCAATGAGGCAGGACATGACGACGCCGAGGATGCAGGCCACCGTCACCAGGCCGCGCCCGGTGATGTTCGGGAGGGACAGGACCTGGATGATTATCCAACTGAACAGGCCGAGATCCTTCAGGACGCCGACGATTATCATCATGCTCATGAGGAAAATGATGACGTCGAGCTTCGTCTCCGTGCCGAGGGAGGCGAGGTCGAGGATGTTCAGGATGAGCATGCCGCTGATGCCGAGAAAGGCGAAGGCGAGGTGGAATTCCCAAAAGAGGGCCGGCGCCGACACCAGCATGACAAACGCCGCCACCGACACGGACTGCTGGGCGTTCATCCCGGCCAGGGTGCAGACAAAAGCGGCAAGGCCGGTGAGGGCGGCAAGAAGAAGAAACCGGGCCAGGCCTTCGTATTTGGCAAAGAGTGTTTTTGTTTCCTGCATAAAGCTCCCCGGGTTGCAAAAGAATGAGGAAAAAGGCGCCGGAACGTCTCCGTCCTGACAATTTTCTCGACGTTCCGGCAGTACAGATCCGCCATCAGGGCGTGGCCGCGTCCGTTCGGGTGGAGGCCGTCGACATAGAGGTCGGCCCCGAGGCGGCGCTGTTCCGGTTCTTCGAACAGGGCCCAAAAATCAACCAGCGGCACGGCGAAGGCGGCGCAAAAACGCCTGAGCCATTCGGCATAATCGCGGCCCGTCTCCTGGGCGGCGAAGAAGTCCACGGCATCGGCCCACGCGGCCGGCGCCGTCGCCACGTCGAGAGGCACCGGCGTCGCCACGACAACGGGCAGGCTGCGGGCGGCGGACTGATGGACCATGGCGGCGATATTGGCGCGGGCCGGACCATCGTTGCCGCCGAAGAAAATGTCGTTGAAACCGCCCATGAGGCTGACGACGGCGGGCTTGACCTTTTCCACTTCCGGCAGGAAGCGGGCGAGCATGCCGCCGGTGGTGTCGCCGGGGATGCCCCGGTTGACAAGGCGGACGCCGAGCCGCTCCTGAGCGAGGAAGGTCCAGGAATCCTTCCGGGCCACGCCGGTTCCGAAGGTGAGGCTGTCGCCAAGACAGAGGATCTTCATGCGGAAATGCTCCAATAAGGCAGGGGTTCCTGGTCCGGACCGGGTGCGAGGCGGGAACTGGCACCGGCCGGGCCGGAGGCGGCAATACCCGGATTGACGACCGTCCCCGGCTACTTGACCTCGCTGAACGAATGCCCCGGCGCTCCGCAGGTGGAACAGTAGTTCGGTTCTTCCGAACCGGCGAATATCACGCCGCACGAGCCGCACAGGTAATAGTGATTCGGCTGGATGTCGTCCTGGGTGTCGTCCGCACCGGTTTTGGCGAGTAGGGTACAGAACGTCTTTTCCGCACCGGCGGCGCCAAGGAGGACCCGTTTCGACAGGACGTCGTTGACCGCTTCGGCGACGGACAACCGTTTCGACAGGATGTCCTTGCCGTCGCCGTCCTCGAACGACAGGACGGCGGCCGGGCTCGTCGCCAGGAGGCGGTGGATGATACGGGCCTGGGAAAGGCTGCTCTCCATGCCGGCCCGATAGAGGTGGGCCGCTTCCGGGCGGTTGGCGCGGAATTCCTCTTCGGCGCGGAGGCGCATCGTCACGTAATTCCGGCACTGGATTTCGTAGACGTGGCGGAGGACGTCCTGCATGTCGCCGCTTTTCGACACGTTGGAATTCGGTATGAGCGGCCGCTGACGCACCCGGGGCCGGCCGTTTTCGTCCAGGCTGATTTCCAGGGCGTGGTGCGGCGGGCTGACCACCCTTTCGACTTTTCGGATAGTGGCGCCGCCGCCGCCGGTGACGATGAGGCGGAGGCCATCGATTTCATCTTCGAAGTAGGTATGGGCATGGCCGCAGAGAAGAAGCGATATCCGGTTCCGCCAGACGCCGACCGCCTCCTCGAACTTGGTCCAGTCCGCCACCGACATGGAGTCGCCGGAGATGCGGTTCGGCGGCGGGATGTGGAAGGAGACGATGATGTTCCGCGTTTCCGACAAGGCCATCGTCTCCCAGAAGAAGCGGAGGGTGTCGTCGGAGAAGCGCCGGTTGGAATTGTCCAGCATGATGAAGGTGAACTCTTCCGCGAACACGGCGCGATCGGCGTGGCCGAAATATTCCTCGAAATCCGGCCCGTCATGGTTGCCGCGCATGACATGGACGGGCCGGTCGGAGTAGCGATCGATAAAACGGGAGACGCGTTTGTAATAGGGGTCCCGGCCAAGGGGCGACACGTCCCCGAGGACGGCGATGAAGTCGCCCTCGGCCCCGGTCAGGCCGGCGTGGAGGTACTGGAGCGCCTCCCCGCCGTACCCGTCCGAACAGGGACTCCCGATTACGGTGAAGGATGTGGCCTCGAGTTCCTGTACGAGCTTCGAGACCGGCTTGGCTATCACTTATTTCTTCCTTGCCTTGGCGGCACGGCGGGCCTGGGCCCGGAGCGGCAGGCCGTGCAGGTTGATGAAACCGGTGGCGAGGGTCTGGTCGTAGGCGCCGCCGTCGTCGTCCATGCTGGCGATGAGGGGGTCATAGAGGCTGTTCGGGCTGGACCGGCCGACAACGGTGACGTTCCCCTTGTACAGTTCGAGATCGACCCGGCCGGAGACGTATTTCTGGCTTTCCTCGACAAGGGCGAACAAGGCGTTCATCTCGT
This sequence comes from Planctomycetota bacterium, assembly GCA_020860865.1. Taxonomy (GTDB): domain Bacteria; phylum Planctomycetota; class SZUA-567; order SZUA-567; family SZUA-567; genus JAJBSZ01. Next base: position 14,560 of record JAJBTL010000261.1, read on the forward strand.
CCGAGAACCAGTAGCCATTATAAATGAGGCCGGCCATGCGGGGAATGAGGCCGTCCCGGAGGTTCATGACGTCCCGGTCGACGGTGATGCCTTCAAGGTCCCGGTGGGCGGTCATGAGGAGGGTGCCGCCCGGGGTCTCGTAGACGCCGCGGCTCTTCATGCCGACGTAGCGGCTTTCCACCATGTCGACGCGGCCGACGCCGTTCCGGCCGGCGATTTTATTGGCCGCCTCGAGAAGCTTGGCCGGGGACATCTTCTTGCCGTTCAGGGCAACGGGATAGCCCTTGTCGAAGTCGACCCTGACCTTCTCCGCCTTATTGGGCGCCTTCATCGGGTCGACGGTGAGTTCGAACATGTCGGCCCGGGGCTTGGCTTCCGGATCCTCAAGCATGCCGGCTTCGAAGGAGATGTGGAGGAGGTTTTCGTCCGACGACCACGGCTTCGACTTGGTGGCCTTGACCGGGATGTTGTACTTTTTCGCATAGGCGATGGCCTCGGCCCGGCCCTTGATGACGGAGGAGAACTCGGGGTCGCGCCACGGCGCAATCACCTTCATCTCCGGCGCCAGGGCGGCGGCGGTGAGTTCGAACCTGACCTGGTCGTTTCCCTTGCCGGTGGCGCCGTGGGCGAAGACGGTGCAGCGTTCCTTCTTGGCGGCGATGACCATGGCCTCGGCGATGCACGGCCGGGCCAGGGAAGTGCCGAGGTAGTAGCGGCCTTCGTACAGGGCGTTCATGCGGATGACCGGCAGGACGAAGTCCTTGACGAAGTGTTCGCGGACGTCGGCGACGATGACCTTTTTGGCGCCCGACTGGATGGCTTTTTTCTTGAGACCGGCCCAGTCTTCGCGCTGGCCGACGTCGGCGGCGAAGCAGATGATTTCATCGCCCTTTTCGGCGAGCCAGCGGCAGATGACCGAGGTGTCAAGCCCGCCCGAATACAACAACATGATTCTTTCCGCCATGTTCTTTCCCTTTACCGGCTGCCTGGAGCAGCACTTCTTGTGAAGAAAATAGAGATAACCACGCCGTAACGGCGAAAGTAAGAATAACAAATGCCCTACACGAGCGCAATTCCGTAATT
>JAJBTL010000261.1:15652-17165 GCA_020860865.1 Planctomycetota bacterium
CCAACGCCGTAATGCGAATTTTCCTACATCGCGGGGGAGCGGGGGGAGGGAACGTGTGGGCGCCGGGACCGGGCGTCGGCCTGGAGGGGTGTTCCGGGAAATGGTGAGCCGAGGCTGTCGGCGATGAGGTGGCGGAGGCACTGCTCTGCTACGACCGGTACCTGCCTAAAGCGGTAAAAAAAAGAAAAAAATCGGGACGCCCTCATAGAAGGGCGTCCCGAACGGATAGGGTGTTACAGTGGTGTTGCAACCGGCATCGCTGGGAATAATGGCGTAAACTGTACGAAAATGCCAGTATTCCTTATTCAGCGGTGATGCCGATTTTCTTCGTCACCGGCGCGGACTTCGGCAGGGTGATGCGGAGAACGCCGTTTTTCAGCTTCGCCGAGACGTTTTCCTTGTCGATGTCGTCCGAAAGGGCGAACGACCGCTTGTATTCGCCAACGCCGTATTCGGAATAGGCCAGCTTCTTCCCGGCGATGACGCCGTCTTCCGGCACGGCGGTCAGGCTCAGGATGCTTTTTTCAATGTTCAGATCAACGCCGCTTTCCGGAACGCCCGGAATATCGACGATGAGGGTGACTTCCTTATCCGATTCGATAAGGTCGACGGCCGGGACATATTCGCGGCGACGGCCACGCTGTTCGGCCGGCTGACCGCCGGACTGGCTGGCGCCCGACTGCTGGGTTGCGGGCTTTTGCGATTCGTTATCGGATGTTACATGTATTTGCTGTTCCTGGGTTTTTTCCATGGTATCCATTGGAGGCCTCCTTCGGCTGGGTGGTCAGAGTGTAAAAACATCGCGGAATGACGCGGTCTGGACGATTAGGCGCCGACGGTGATTTTCCGCGGTTTGTCGACTTCGGCCCGGGGCAGGGTAACCTTAAGGACGCCATTGGTCATCTTGGCCTCGACCTTGCCGACTTCGACATTGTAGGGGAGCTGGATGGATCGTTCAAAGCTGCCTTCGATCCGTTCCTGACGGACGATTTCGCCGCCTTCGATGGATTCGTCCATGCACTTCCGGGAACCCTTGATACTGACCTGCTTGCCGGAGACGGTGATGTCGAGGTCCTCGATTTTCACGCCCGGGAGTTCTGAGGTGAGGACGGCGCCGTCATCGTCGGCCCACAGGTTGAAGGACGGGAAAACGTGCTGCATGCTGTTGGCGCCGATGAACCGGTTAAAAAGGTCAAGCGGGCTATCTATTGTATCAAAGTGCGGAAGCTGACGTATACGAGTGCGATACATGGTTGGCTCCTTTCATATATTGCGTAAAAAGTATAAAACCGACTTTTGAGTTGCATTCCAAATTCGTCAGTTGTCTAAGCAAAAGGATTGCCAGAATTGCGACAAATGGACTTTCGGAATTTGTAAAACAGTATAATTTAAGAAATTAAGGCTATTCTCCCGTGATGTGCCGGCCACTCCATCGTACCAAATATGGCTAAATGTTGGTCAAAATGACAGACTGCGAAGTCATTGTGTCACTTTATCCTGGGATGGGTTATGT
>JAJBTL010000385.1:0-2227 GCA_020860865.1 Planctomycetota bacterium
ACGTTATTCTTTCCTTGACAACAACTCAAAATGGCAGTATAGTGCACATACACAGCACGCGAATAGTCTTCTGTCGAAGAACCCTTACCCAAAGCTTTCCGACCTCCATGTAAAACGGCTCCATAGCCCAGAGAGCCGAGAAAATTCACCCTTTACCTGGCAAGGAGATACTCCATGTCCCAGCCGTGCCCGTCGTGTCAAATTCACACCTCCAGTGAACTTGACGCCCTCATTGTCCCGGAAGATCCGCCGTTTTCCCAGGAGGAGGAAACTGTCCTCCGGGAACTGGCCAGACAGGTCGCCGACCTCGCCGCCAGGCCAATCGAAAACGAAAAGCGGAAGCTTTGGACCGCCCATAACGATCTCCATCCCATCCGTCCGGTGTCGTACATGCATCCGGAAAACGGCTGGAACGAAATCATCACCCAGGACCAGATCCTCTCCAACCACCCGCTGGCCCGGGTCTGGGAAATGCGCCTCCGGAAAAAGATCTACCGGGGCAATGTCCTCAAGGACGACAAGGTCATCGAAGCGACATTCCCCCTGAACCACATCGCCACCGACAGCGGCTGGGGCCTCCGGGAAGAACGCATCGGCGGCGAACACGGCGGCGCCTACAACTGGAAGACGCCCCTCAATGACTACGAAGAAGACATCCCGAAGCTCCGCTACCCCGATTTCGTCATCGACTGGGACAAGACAAACCGCCTCGTCGACTACGCGAAAACCCTCTTTGACAGCGTCCTCGACGTCCACCTCTACCGCGATTGGGTCTATTCCGTCGGCCTCACCGTCGACTTCATCAACCTTCGCGGCCTCGAACAGTTGATGATGGACTTCTACGACGAGCCGGAAAACGTCCACAAGGTCATGGCTTTTCTCCGGGAAGGCTATATGCGCCGCCTCCAGCGGCTCGAGGACAACGACCTTCTCTGCCGGAACTCGGGCGGCGAATATGTCGGCTCCGGCGGCACCGGCTGGACCGAACAGTTGCCGCCCCGCGGCACGCCCGGCAAGGTTCTCCTGTCCGAGCGTTGGGGTTTTGCCGAAAGCCAGGAGACGGTCGGCGTCAGCCCGGAAATGTTCGAGGAATTCGTCTTCCCCTACGAACTGCCGCTTCTCGAAAAGTTCGGCCTCGCCTGCTACGGCTGCTGCGAACCGCTCGATCAGCGCTGGCACATTGTCAAACAGTTCAAAAACCTTCGGCGGGCGTCGGTGTCGGCCTGGGCCGATGTCGAAAAGATGGCGGAAAATCTCCAGGGCAACTACGTCTTTTCCTGGAAGCCGAATCCGTCCTACCTGTCGACGCCGACCATCGACGAAACGCGCATCCGGAACTATGTCCGGGACACGCTTGAAAAGACCCGCGGCTGCGTGGTGGAAATCGTCATGAAGGACAACCACACCCTCGGCGGCAATCCGGATCACGCGGTGACCTGGTGCCGCATTGTTCGGGAAGAAATCGAAAGGAGGGGTTAGATGGCCGCGCCACTTCTGGAAATGTCCCACATTTCAAAAACGTTCCCCGGCGTCAAGGCGCTCGACGACGTTTCGTTCGACCTCGTCGCCGGCGAAACCCACGTCCTCATGGGCGAGAACGGCGCCGGCAAGTCGACCCTGCTGAAAGTCCTCGTCGGCCTGCTCCAGGCCGACAGCGGCACGGTGAAAATCGACGGCCGGGAAGTCCACATCGCCAGTCCCCGCGACGCCGCCCGGGAAGAAATCTCCATGATCCACCAGGAACTGTCGCCGATACCGGCGATGACCCTGGCGGAAAATATCTTTGTCGGCCGCGAGCCGGTGGGAAAATTCGGCATTCTCGACCGGAAGACACTGGCCAAACAGACGCGGGAACTGTTCGATCAGCTTGGCGTCGACTTCGACCCGTTTTCCCTAATGGGCGATCACTCCGTCGCCGAACAGCAGATGGTGGAAATCGCCAAAGCGGTGTCGTACAACTCCCGCATCATCATTATGGACGAGCCGACCTCGGCCATCACCGAAAACGAAGCGGAAAAACTCTTCGCCATCATCGACCTTCTGAAACAGCGCGGCGTCGGCGTCATATACATCTCGCACAAGATGGACGAAATTTTCCGCCTCGCCGACCGCATCACCATTTTCCGTGACGGCCGCCTCATCGACACCCGCCCGGCCAAGGACATCACCCGGGACGAACTCATCCGCCTCATGGTCGGCCGCGAAGTCAAAGACGTGTTCCCGAAAG
>JAJBTL010000385.1:2237-2555 GCA_020860865.1 Planctomycetota bacterium
CCAGCCTCGGGGAGGAACTTCTTCGGGTCGAAAACCTTTCCCTCGCCGGCAAGTTTGAAAACGTCTCGTTCACACTCCGGGCCGGCGAAATTCTCGGCTTTGCCGGGCTGATGGGCGCCGGCCGCACCGAAGTCGTGGAAACGCTCTTCGGCATCCGGAACCGGACGGGCGGACGCATCTTCGTTCGGGGGAAGGAAATCGATATCCGCCGGCCCGAGGACGCGATTCAGAACGGCCTGGCGCTGGTTCCCGAGGACCGGAAACAGGTCGGACTCATTCTCAAATCGTCTGTGAGCGACAATATTTCCCTTGTTTCCC
>JAJBTL010000385.1:2565-11987 GCA_020860865.1 Planctomycetota bacterium
CAGTGATTTTTGCCGGTACGGCGTGGTCCGGCGCCAGTCGGAACGGCTGGCCGTCCGCGACAAGATAACCAGCGTCCGTATCAAGACGCCGTCGCCGAATCAGCTTGTCAATAACCTCTCCGGCGGCAATCAGCAAAAGGTCGTCATTTCGAAATGGCTCCTCACCGATCCGCAGATCCTCATCCTCGACGAACCGACCCGGGGCATCGACGTCGGTTCGAAAGCGGAAATCTACAACCTTGTCGGCGATCTCGTCATGAAGGGGATGGGGGTCATCATGATCTCTTCCGAACTCCCGGAGGTCATCGGATTGTCGGACCGGGTGGTGGTGATGCACGAAGGCGTGTTCTGCGGCATTCTCGACCGGAGCGAATTGTCGCAGGAATCCATAATGGCCTGCGCCCTCAGCCACGGCACGAACCGGGCGGCGGCGGTCGTGAACTGATAACGCGGCTCACCGCTTTTTCCCGGAGTAAAGAAACTATTTTGAAGCTTTTTAAAACTTCTACAAACCGCACTTCGCTCTTCAAATCAGCAGGAGATCGTTCATGACCGTCAATGCAACCATCACCAGTTCCGCCCAGGCGCGGGCGAAGTTTTTCGCCTTCCTGTCGAAGTACGGAATCTATATCGTCCTTCTTGTCCTCTGCGGCATCATGACCTGCCTGTCGCCGTATTTCCTCACCAGCCGGAATATCCTGAACATCCTGAACCAGGTGTCCATCATCGGCATTGTCGCCATCGGCGCCACGGTCATCCTCCTTGGCGGCGGCATTGACCTGACGCCCGGTTCCGTCGTCGCCGTGGCCGGTGTCTGCGCCGCCCACTTCGGCCACCCGGGCGAACACAGCATCCTGGTCCCCCTCGGCATCGCCATCCTTATCGGCCTGGCCTTCGGTCTCGTCAACGGCTTTATCGTCGCCAAGGGCGGCGTCGTGCCGTTCATCGTCACCCTTGGCGTCATGACGGCCGGGCGCGGCACCGCGCTCCTCGCCTGCGACGGCTACCAGGTCGGCAACCTGTCGAAGGAGTACATCGCCGTCGCCTCCGGCCGGGTCATGGGCATTCCGAACCTCGTCATCTACTTCGCCATCGTCTTCGCGATTTTCGATTTCCTCATGCATTTCACCCGCTTCGGCCGTCACGTCTACGCCGTCGGCGGCAACGAAATCGCCGCCCACGCCTCCGGCGTCAATGTCGACCGGGTGAAGATCTGCATCTATGTCATCGGCGCCGTCCTCGCCTCGATTGGCGGCTTCCTCCTGTCGTCCCGCACAGCGGTCGGATCGCCAATTGCCGGCCTCGGCTACGAACTCGACGCCATCGCCTCGGCCGTCATCGGCGGCACCTCGACGACCGGCGGCGTCGGCCGGGTCAGCGGCACCATTATTGGCGCCCTCATTATCCAGGTCATCGCCAACGGTCTTGATATGCTCGGCGTGCAGTCCTACTGGCAGCAGATCGTCAAGGGCGCGATTATCGTCCTCGCCGTGTACCTGGACGTCAGGTCGAAGCGGAAACGGTAGGAGAGGCACCGCCCGCCGCAGCGGCGTGTGGTTCGGGTGGCCGGACGGCTGTGAAGAATAAGCTTCAATTCAACACCAATGACATACGGATTCCATACGGAATTGGAACTACAAACACTTCTTGAGGAGAAAAAGCATGCGTACACTCTTGTCACTCGCCCTGGCGTTCGTCATGGTCGCCCCCGTCGCGACCGCCGGTGAAAAACGCGATCCGAAAACCATGCGGATTGGCTACATCATGACCGACCGGAACGACGTTTTCCAGAACATGATCGCGGACGCCGTCCGGGCCAAGGCCGACGAATACGGCGTACAATTGGTCATCCTCGACGGCGAGGACCGGGCCGAGAAACAGGTGGCGCAAATAGAAAACCTCGTCGCCCAATTCTACGACGGCATCATCCTGAACCCTGGTTCCTACGAAGGCGTGACAAACGGCGTCTTCACCGCCCACCGGGAAGACGTGCCCCTCATCACCGTCAACCAGGTTGTCAGTAACCAGGAACTGTGCCTCGCCTATGTCGGGTCGGACGCGGTGGAGTCGGGCCGGTTGCAAGGCGAGCAGATTCGCCAAATGACCGGCGGCAAGGGCAAGCTCGTCGTCCTCCACGGCTCCATGGGATCGGAACCGGAAATCAACCGGAAAAAGGGCTTGATGGAAGGCCTCGGCGACGGCGATTACACCATCGTCGCCTCGAACACGGCCAACTGGCAGCGTGACCAGGCCATGCGCGTTGTTGAAAACTGGATGCAGGCCGGCCTTGATTTCGAAATCGTCGCCGCCCAGAACGACAACATGGCGATGGGCGCGTTGAAGGCGATTGAAGACGCCGGTAACGCGGACAAGATTCGCGTCTGGGGCATCGACGCCATCGCCGACGCCTGCATCGCGGTAAAGGAAGGCCGCCTGTCCGGAACCGTTTTCCAGGACGCCAAGGGCCAGGGCGGAGCGGCGATGGAAGCGATGGTCAAGCACCTTCAGGGCGAAAAGATAGACGAGACCATCTGGATCCCGTACATCGCCGTGGACCAGTCGAACGTCGACAAGCACATGCCATAATACAGCCGGTTGTCGGGACCGGGCGGCGGGCCTTCGGACAGCCCGCCGTTCCGGCCCGCGCCGCATTTTTCCCAGAGCCGTCACTGCACCAGGCAGTGGCGGCTTTTTTTTATTGCCGGATGTGTTCCACCTCGGAACCCTTACATTTTGCAAAATTACAATAATTCTCTTTTTATCATTTGATTTTCAAACCACAAATTCGCTATCACACATTACAATGGAGGTTCTTCTATTGTGTACGTCCGTGCGTTTCGCATTCGGTATTACTGAAAGGAGGAGTCGTCACTCATGAGCCTGTGGATTATCTACGCGATTTTAGCAGCGTTGTTTTCCGCCTTGGTCGCCATTCTCAGTAAGCTTGGCCTGTCCGGCATCAATTCGCATTTCGCCACCGCCATCCGAACCACGTTCGTGATGGTGATTACCTGGCTGTTTGTCTGGGGAATGGGCGTAAAGGGCGAGCAACTGCGCATTACCCGCACCCATGTCATCTATCTTCTCCTTTCCGCCGTGGCCACCGGCGGCGCCTGGATCTGCTACAACCGCGCCCTCCAGGACGGCCCGGCGACGCGGGTGGCGTCGCTGGACAAGATGAGCATCGTTCTTATCGCGCTCCTGAGTTGGTGGATATTCGGCGAAAAGATGAATGCCATGGCCGTCGCCAGCATAGCCCTTATAACAATCGGGACGATATTGCGTGTCTGTGCCTGACCGTGCCATAGAATATGTCATGAAATGAGAACAGGGTGGCCATCTCTGGTCACCCCGTTTTCTTCATCGTTTGTAGAACTATTCGTGAATTCAATCCAGCGCGGCGTCAATCTCGTCAATCATGATGTTCAAAGATTCAATCCCGGCTCCGGCCAGATACCAGACCGACGAATCGAGGTTGACGATTTTCCCGTTCTTTCCCGCCTTTGTCCGTTGGACCAGTTCGTTGTCGAGGACGGTGGAGACGTTGCTGCTCCCGTTCAGGCCGATGGCGAAGTTCCGGTTGATGACGAGGAGAATGTCCGGGTTAATCCGGGCGAGGTATTCGAAGTCGATGGACTGGCCGTGGTTCGATACCCGGATGGTCGGTTCGGCCGGCGGAACCTTGAGAACATCGTGAACCATGCCGAACCGCGACCCCGGGCCGTAGGCGCTGATGGCGCCGTCGTTCACCATGATGATGAGGGCGTTTTTTGCCTGACTGTTCCGCCTTCTTCGCCACCCTTTCCGCTTTTCGGAAAACGGCCCGCGTTTGTTCGGCGGCGGCGTCCTCCATGTTGAAAACCTTCCCGAGGATGTCCATGGTGTTTTCGAAACTGCCAAAGAAGTCCCGGTAATCAACTGTCGTGCAGACGGTCGGGGCAATCTCTGAAAGTTTGTCATAGTAATCCGTCTGCCGTGGCGATATGAAAATGACGTCCGGCCCGAATTCATAGATTTTCTCCAGGTTCGGATCCTTCATGCCGCCGGCATCGACGACATCGTCACTCTGGAATTTCTTCAAATACTCGGGCACGACCTGTTTCGGCATGGCGTACTCGACGCCGGTGACGCCCATGGCGTCCATGCTGTCAAGCACGCTCAGGTCGAAAGCGACGACCCGTTTTGGTTGCACAGGAACGGTGGCGGTGCCGAGGGCGTGGGTCACTTCGATACTGTCTCCGGAGAAGGCGGCGCCGGACGCCAGGAGGCAGAGAAGAAAGAGGACGGCGGCACTTTTCCTCATCGGCTGGACCGGAATTTCAAGGATGCGGAGTGCTGTCATAAAGACTCGCTTTCTAAAAAGGCTACTTGTAGTAAACACAGATGTCGTTGCCGGCAATTTGATGAATATCTATTTTTAATCCGTAAATCTCTTCCAGCACGGACGGCGTCATGATTCCGTCCCGGTCTCCGGCGCCGATAAGTTCGCCATTCCGGAGGGCGACAATATAGTCGGCATAACACGAAACAAAGTTGATGTCGTGGATGACGATGACCACCGTCTTCCCGAGTGAATCGACCAGATTCCGGAACACCCGCATCATGTGAACGGAGTGCTTGATATCGAGGTTGTTCAACGGCTCGTCCAGGAAGACATAGTGCGTGTCCTGGGCGATGACCATGGCGATAAAGGCCATCTGGCGCTGGCCGCCACTGAGTTCGTCGAGGAAGCGGTCGCGGATATCCGTGATTTCCATGTATTCCAAGGCTTGTTCGACAATGGCCTTGTCCTCTCCGGTGAGCCGGCCCTGCGAATAGGGGAAGCGGCCGAAAGAGACCAGTTCCGAAACGGTGAGGCGGATATTCATGAAGTTGCTTTGCCTGAGGACGGCGAGGCGCTTCGCCAGTTCCCGGCTGTTCCAGTTCTCGACCCTGGTGCCGTCGATACTCACAGAGCCGCCGGACGCCGGCAGGAGGCGGCTGGCGATGGAAAGAAGCGTCGACTTGCCGGCGCCGTTCGAGCCGACAAAGGCGGAAATCTTTCCTTCCGGGATGGCGATGGACACGTCCTTCAACACTTCTTTTTGACCATAGCTTTTACTGACGCAGTTGATTTCTATCATGATGTTATCCGCGACTCCCTTGCCGGAGAAGAAGAACGAAAAGGTAGACGCCGCCGACCAGGTTGATGATGACGTTGGACGGCACGGTGAAATTGAGAATCCGTTCCACCACGATCTGACCGAGAAGAAGGCAGACAAGGCTGATGACGGCCGATCCGATGAGAACCCAGATATGGCGGTAGGTGTGGAAATAGCGCCGCGCCGCATTGACTGTCAAAATGCTCAAAAATGCCACCGGCCCGCCGAGGACCGTCGCCGCCGACACCATGACCGCCACCATGAGAAGCTGGCGGCGGACAACGCCCGTATACGGGACGCCGAGGCTGATCGCCTGGTCCCGGCCAAGGGTGAGGACGTCGAGACGGCGGAAGTCGTAGAGGGAAATGAGAAAAGCGCCGCCGGCGCAGAGGGCGGCGAGGCCGGTCAATTGAAGGTTCAGGTTGTTGAACGACGCGAACATCTTTCCCTGGGCGACGGAAAATTCGTTCGGGTCGATGCGGAGCTGCATAAACGAGGCAAGCGCCTTGAACAGTTGCCCCGCCACCAAACCGACCAGGACAAGAAAATGGATGTTGCCGTGCTGGCCCTTGAAAAGCGCCTTGTAGAGGAGCGCCGCCGCTCCGACCATGATGGCGACGGTGAGGAGGAAGTCCTTCGGGTTGTTCATGGCGGTGAGGCGGGCGGCGCCGAGATAGTAGACGACGGCGGTCTGTATAAAAAGGTACAGCGAATCAAGGCCGATTAGGTTCGGCGTCAGGATATGGTTTTCGGTAATTGTCTGGAAACAGGCGGCGGACCAGCCGAGGGCGACGGCGATGATGGCCATCGCCACGACGATGTGGAGGCGCCGGGGCAGGTTGTAGCCGATGTTCCGCTCGTTCAGGCCGACGAGGACATACGCCGCCGTCACGGCGAGGCAGACCAGGACGAGGATGATGGCCCGTCGGGTTCTATGCACCGGCATAACGATTTCTCCGCACGAGAAGCCAGATGAAAATCGCGCCGCCAAGAATGCTCGCGGTCACGCCGACCGGTATTTCATACGGGTACATCGCCGTCCGGCTGACCAGGTCGCAGAGGAGGACAAAGTTGGCGCCGAGGAGGGCGGTGTCAAGAAGGTTGGCGCGGAGGTTGTCGCCGCGAAACGCCGACACCAGGTTCGGCATGACCAGATCGACAAACGGCAAGGCGCCGACGGTGATGGTGATGACCGCTGTCATGAGCGCCGCCAGGGCGAGGCCGACCGCCATTATCTGGCCGTGATTGAGGCCGAGGCCGCTGGCGAAATCGCGTCCCATGCCGGCAATCGTGAAGCGGTTCGCGTAGGCGTACATCACCGCCACCACCGGGATGCCGATGTAGAGAAGTTCGTAGCGGCCGCGAATGACAAGGGCGAAACTGCCCTGGAGCCACGATTCCATGTTCTGCACCAGGTCGAACCGGGTCGCCAGATAGGTATTCAGGGACTCGACCACCGCGCCCAGGATCATGCCGATAAGGGGAACGGTGATGATGTTTCGGATTGGAATGCGGGACAGGATTTTCATAAAGAAAAATGTGCCGCCCCGTGAAAAGGCGAACGCCAGGGCCATCCGGACCATCATCGGCGCCTGGACAAAGAGGAGCGTTCCACAGAGGATGCCCATCTTGCACCAGGCGACGGTGCCGACCGTCGACGGCGAAACGAAACGGTTCCGGGAGATTGTCTGCATTATCATCCCGGCCACGCACATGCCGCCGCCGGCGACGATGACCGCCACCAGCCGGGGCAGGCGGGTGATGGCGAGGAGTTCCGTCAGTCCCATTTCCGTCGTCCAGAGCGTCCCGAAGGCGAAGCCGGCGTTCCCGATGGTGAGGGAGAGGACGGACAGGATGGCGAGGGAAACAAGCATCGGAACGGTGGCGCGGCTCATCACGCCCCCGACGCGGGCCGCGCCGTTACCGATTCCGTCAACGGACTCGTTCACTTCAAAAACTCCCCGTCGGAAAGGGACACGCTCAACTTCATCCCGTCGCAGATGCCGCGAATTTGGACAACGCTGTCCGGCTCCGGCGGCGGTTCCGTCATCTCGCCGGGCCGAAGGGCGCAGCGCACGGTCTTCCCCGAATTGCCGTCGCCGGCCAGCACAATCCACGGCCGCTTGGCGCCCGGTTTCGACGTCCGTTCCACCGTCCCTTTGACAACGACGGCATTGCCCTTGAACAGGGAGTCCGACGCAGTTTCATTCCGATGGTAGGCGTCGGCGAGATCGCGGGCCTGGATAAAGAAGGATCCGTCGTCGTTCGTCGCGTATGGAACGGCGAAGTCGCCGACGACACTGACCGGTTCCAGTACCGTGCTGGCGCCGGTCTCGGCGTCGATACTGGCGGCGGTCACCGCGTCGACGTCGTCCCCGGCCCATGCCGGCACTGTCGCCGTAGTGAGGAGTACGGCGAGAAAGAGGATTCGGAATCCTGTCAAAGTTTTTCCAAAGACAGCTACCGCCGCCCAAACGGTTCGGTCAACCAACATGAGACATCTCCGCGGCCATGCGTTCCGTCAGTCTCCCGGACGCCATTTGTAAAACGCGATCCGCCCGTTCCACCGCTTCTTCCTCGTGGGTGCTGTAGAGAATCGCCACGCCTTTGTTGGCGAGGGAGGCGAAAATGTCGAGGACGGCCAGGATGTTTTCCATATCGAGATCGCCCGTCGGTTCGTCCGCCAGAAGTATCGTCGGCGAATTCATCATCGCCCGGGCGATGGCAACCCGCCGCATTTCGCCGCCGGACAGGTGGGCGGGATATGACTTCGCCAGGTGGCCAATGGCCAGTTCGTCGAGGAGGAACTCCGTCCGGCCGTCGACGTTCCGGTCCCGTGGCGCGAAGAAATGGGGCAGGCGGACATTGTCGAACACGGTGAGGTTGGCGATGAGGCTGTGGCCTTGGGGAAGGTAGCCGATGCGCCGGTTCCGTAGGAGGCACATCTTCTCGTCGGACAGGCCGCCGATGTCGACGCCGTCCACGACGACGCTGCCGGAGGTCGGCCGGAGAAGACCGGCCACCAGGTTGAGAAGAGTTGATTTGCCGCTCCCGGACCGGCCGACGACGCCGACCATTTCACCTTTGCCGACATAAAAACTGACAGCGTCGACAGCATGGAACGGTGTCCCGGCGCGGTGATATTCCTTCGTCACATTCTGGACGGAAATGGCGTTCATTCTCCCCTCCGTAAGGTCAGGTACGAATCGCCCGCCCCGATTTTCAGGGCGGAGTACAGGCTTGCCGCCAGCCCGGTGCCAATGGACAGGACGATGCAAGCGAGGCCGAGCGCCGCCGCCACGCCGAAAGACACCGACATGTACGGCAGTCCCAAGGTCAGGCTGACGTGCTTGTGAAACGGCAGGGTCAGACCAATCGCAGCCGCCACGCCGGCGACGCCGCCCACCAGCCCGACGCCGAGGGCTTCATAGAGGACGATGCCGGCCAGCTTTTTTCGGGTCGCCCCGAGAATGCGGAAAAGGCCGAACTCGCGCTGCCGCTCGTGTAGAAGAAGGGTGAAGAAAAGAAACAGGATCCCGGCCGAAGCCAGCCAGAAGGCGCCGGAGACGATATAGACTAGGTAGGACATGTTGGATAGCTTTTTGGCGATGTCCGAAATCATGTTTTTGGAGACGACGATGTCGAGGTTGTAATCGAGGGCGAAGCGCTGGAGAATCGAATTCGCCATGTTCTTCAAATCCACTCCCGGCTCGACGCCGAGCATGATGGACGAGACGGCGCCGGGCTGATAATTGCCGACCGCGCCTTCCTGGACGGCCCGGAGCATTTTCCGCGCGTTCCGCATGGTCATGAAGACGGTGGTGTCGAAGCCCATGCCGGTCCGGTCAAGACGAGCGGCGATTTTGAAGCGTTGGCCAAAAAGGGACAGTTCATTGCCAACGTCGCCGATAATGCTGCTGCCGACGACGATCTCGTCGTCCTCCGGCGGGCGGGTAAGGGCGGACGCGGCCCAGGGCTTGATGACGAAATCCGATTCCGGATCGTAGGCTATCAACTGGATGGGCACGGTGCAGCAGGACGCGTTCAGGGTGGCGAGGTACAGTTGCGGCGCCGCTTTCTGAACGCCCGGAAGGCTGCGAATTTTCTCCGTCAGGTCGCCCTTGATGTAGAACGTGCTCGGTTCGCCCCGGAGCAATGCGGCCTGAAGTTTCTTGTCATAGCCGTGAGGCACGACAAGGATGTCGGCGCCGAGACGGCGGGACAGGCTGTCGATGCCGTTCCTGACGCTTTCCGTCAGGAGGGCGCCACCAAACATGGTGA
>JAJBTL010000385.1:11997-16611 GCA_020860865.1 Planctomycetota bacterium
TGGTGAAGGCGAACACCGCCACCACCAGCGTCAGGCCAATGCTGCGGAGCGGTTTCCGGGAGAGGTTATTAAGGGCGAGGCGCGATGTCGTGAGCGGTTTCATTGAGAAGTGCGTACCTCCGTGATCCGGCGCTTCAGGACGAAAATACTTAGTAGACAGACTAAACCGGCCAGGGATAAAACGACCAGCGCGCCGGGCAGGGTGCCGGTGTTGCAGGGCATCTCCGGCGACCGGCAGGTGCCGATGAAATGCGTCGGCACCAGCGCGGCCGAAATGCAAACAACCAGCGCCGCCGCCGCCACTCCCAGGCGGAACCCGGCGTTCCGGCCGAGAAAGAGCAACGCTCCCAAAACGAAAATGGCGCAGCCGTACCCGGACAACGCCCGTCCGGTCCAATGGCAGCGCATCGGCGCCATGCCGTCCCGTATGTCGCACACCGGCAGGATGGTCGTCGGGATGGCGGCGAGGAGCAGTCCGGCGGCCATGAGGGGAAGTCCCCAGGCGAGAAAGTTTTTCACAGTTTCACCGTCTCCCGTTATGCCGATTTGTAGAGGCCGGAACCGCTTGTCGTCCTGACAATCCTGCCGTGTTCCAGCGTGATGACGCGGTCCGCGTGCGACCCGACTTCGGGCGAATGGGTAACGACGATAATGGTGCTGCCGCTGTCGTGGAGGCGGTGAAGAATTTCCATAACCAGTTTCTCGTTGGCCTCGTCGAGGTTGCCGGTCGGTTCGTCCGCCAGTATCAATTTCGGGCAGTTAATGAGGGCTCGGGCGATGCAGACCCGTTGCTGTTCGCCGCCGGAAAGCTGGCTCGGCAGATGTTTTTCCCGGTCCTCGAGGCCGACGTTTCGCAGTGCTTCCCGGGCCTCGTCCTCGTCCGGCAAGCTGTGGTAGTACTGGGCGATGATGACGTTCTCGAGGGCGGTGAGATACGGCACGAGATGGAACTGTTGGAAAATAAGGCCGATTTTATCGCGGCGGATTGCCGTCAAACCTTTTTGCGGCAGCCGTGACAATTCCTCGCCGTCAAGAACGACAGAGCCGTCCGACGCCTTGTCCATGCAGCCGACGATATTCATCATCGTCGTCTTCCCGGACCCGGACGGCCCCATTATGGCGAGCCATTCGCCTTGCGCGACAGTGAGGTCGATGTGCCGGAGCGCCTTTACCGTGCCGTAGGTCATGGAGACGTCGTTCAATTCCAAAATGTTCATTTTGTCCCCTTCAAATGTTCTTTTCTCAAATCTTCATTTCTCTTTATTCGCCGCGAAGAACGAGCGCTGGTTCGACCTCGGCCGCCTTCTTCACCGGCGCCAGACAGGCAAGGACCGTCACCGCGACGGCGGCGACCAGGGCCGCCGGCACGGCGATATAGTCGAATGCCACGGCGCGGCTGAAAACATTCATGCTGACGAGTTGAGCGAAAAAGAAACCGCAGATTACGCCGACTATGCCGCCGACCAGTCCGAGGACGGCGCCCTCTGCCATGAACTCGCCGATGATGGTTCCGCTCTCGGCGCCGATGGCTTTCTTCAGGCCGATTTCCTTCCGCCGTTCCATCACCACCGTCATCATGGTGGTGGCGACGCAGATAAGCGTCAGGTCCATGACGATGGCGGTGACAAGAAAAACAAGGGTCCGCAGTTTTCCCAAAACCGTCGCTTCCGAATTCGCCACCCGCTTGACAAGCAGCGGGGCGACGCCCGGCACGTTGTCGGCAATTTCGGCGACCATTTCTTCCAGTTCGGCCTGGCCGGCTTAGAAGCTTATTTCACCCAGGTTGACTCAATCCGTCGAATCCATAATTTGTTCGAGCGCAGACATTTCGATGAAGATGATGCTTTCCTCGGCGCCGCCGGATTTGACCACGCCGGTCACCGTCATATCGACGGCGAACGGTTTCATCTCGCGGGTGTGACCGGAAATGCGCGTCTGCGTACCCGGCGCGATGCCGGTGAAGCGGGCGATTTCGGCGCCGATGATGATTTCGTTCGGCCGCGCCGGCCACTCGCCGTCCAGTTGCCAGTAGGGGCTGGTTTTCGCCACCTGGGCGAAGCGGACGCCGGCGGTGGTGTAGGGCTGGCGGTTGATACTGAGGGATTCGTAACGGTACGGCGTCACGCCGACCAGCTTGTCCGGCGGCAGATAATCCGCCGCTTCCATAACGTCGTCCATATGCATGATGCCGGTCTCGCCTGTCGGGACGAGGACCATGTTGGCGCCGTAGGAGCGGAACTCGCGGCCGAGCTGGCGGGGAATATCGAGGTAAATCGTCAGCATGCCGCAGAGGACGGTCGCGCCGATGGCGATGGCAAGAAGCGCCGCGATCATCCGGGAACGGCGCCGCGTGAGCGATCGGAAAACCATGTTGGCGAACACAAGGCGCTTTTTCATTTCACACTTCCTCCCTTATCTTCCGTGCAGAACCTGCGTCGGACGCAGGGACAATAACAGTTTTATTGCCGGAAGGCAGCCGAGGATGGTGACAAACACCACCATGGCGCCGACCAGCGGGATGGCGGTCGGGCTGGCGGAAATGGCTGTTCCGAACACAGTGGTGCCGATTATTTGCGAGAACCACAAGCCGACGCCGTAGCCAAGAATGGCGCCGAACACTGATGTCAGGAAAATCTCCGAAAGAATGAGTGCCAGCACGTCGAAGTCGGTGGCGCCGATTGCCTTCAGGAGGCCGATTTCCGTGCTCCGTTCAAGCACACTCGCCGTCACCAGGTTCGACAGGGCCAGAGCGGCGCAGACCATGCTGAGGACGGTAAGGAGCGCCATAAGAAGTTCTATTTTTCCAAGAATGGCGCCCTCTGATTCGGCAACTTGCAGAATCGGTTTGGCCCGGGCGTCGGTGAGGACTTCTTCTATTTGATAAGCGATGGCGCTGATGTAGGCGGTGCAGTACCAGGTCTCCCATTCCTTCGCGGACAGGCTGGCCGGGCTCCGGGCCGCCCGCCGGGCCAGGTCGTTTTCGGGCGTTGTCAGGGCGCTGACCTCGACCCGCTGCACAAGGCCGTCGAGGCCGGTTAGTCCCTGAATAATCGGGAGCGGCATAAACGCCTGTTCGTCCTCGACGCTGCCGCTGTTAAAAATGCCGGTGATGCGCACGTCGACCGGCGCGCCGTCCGGTCCAGCGAAGGTCAGGGTGTCGCCCTGCTTCACACCGAGGCGGCGGGCGAGGATGTAGCCGAGGACGGCTTCGTTCCGGGCGTTGTCGTCCGGCCATTCGCCTTCCACCTCCCACCACGACTTGAGGCCGCGCATGCCGGTGGCGACTTTTTCGCCGGTCGGCAGGTCGAGGGTTTTATGGAACCAGGTGCCGACGGCGGTGAACGGCCGGTCGGTGCCGGCGGCGGCTGTGGCGGTGGCCTGGACCTGGAGGTACGGAGTGAAGTCGACTATGTTGTAGGCCCAGAAAATTGTCTTCAAGCGGCCGAGTTCGTCTTCGCGAAGATATTTGTCGCTGACGCCGGTGCCTTCCTGGACGCCATACAGATCGCCAAGGAACGACGCGCCCCGGGGCACGACATTGAGGTTGGCGCCGTAGGTTTTAAGTTCCTGGTTCATCTTGTCGCCGACGTCGAGCATGACGTTCAGCATGGCCGTTGCCAGGGAAACGCCGAGGAGCACGGTGAGGGCGATAAGCATAAGCTTTTTTCGCTGCCGGAGAACGCCGCCCCAAATGATTCGAAAAAACATATGTTTCATTCCTTAAAGCGCCAGGCATCTTTTTCCAGATCGGCGATGTTAATCCGCATGTGGCCGTCCTCGACGCGGTAGGCGAGGGGGACGGGATTGCAGCCGCCGGGAAAACCGATGGTGGATATGTTCATGACAACGTCGCAAAGAATGCATATGACCTGGCCGTTCCGCTCGTAATAGCCGGAGGCGCCGCATATATCGCAGGCGTCCAGGCCGACGCCGAAGGCGGTTTCGTTTTTCTTGATAACGATGTAGCGGATTTCCGTGCCGTCCGGCGCGTGGTGCTTGAAGCGGTGCAGCCGACCGTCCTCCACCATGGGGATCGGAATAAGAATCCGGTCGCCGGTGACGGCCACTTCCAGTGGCGGCGACAGGACGACTTCCTGGTTTTCGTAGGCGGCTCCGACGGTGACGGTCAGGATGGCGGCGACGAAGATGCCGCCAAGAACGCCGCACCAGCGCCGTGGTATCCGGGCGGCGGCTTTAAGCTTTCGCGACAGCGCCTGGTTCGGCGCGACGAACCGGGCGTGCCGGTTTTTCCAATAGACGACGACGGCGGTGGCGGCGGCAAGAATGACGGCGGCGTACATGAACCACTGCGTCCGGTTAATCCAATCGATGGTGAAGGAGACAAGGCCCGGGGTGCGCGGCATAAGGTTCCGGCCGAGGCCGATCTGAAGAATATTCAAAAGCTGCCGACAGAAAAAGACGACAAGCATGAGAAAAAAGAGCCATCGGATGGCGAACGGCGACATTTGTCTGAATATGGCAATGCCGGCAAACAGGACCGCCGTAGCCGCGGCAATGCCAAGGGAGTAACCGATGACCTTGTAGGCGTAACGGGTATTGAAAATTTTCTCCATCCCGACGGAAAAATCGAACGGATAGAAAAGAATATCCGGC
>JAJBTL010000074.1:0-4163 GCA_020860865.1 Planctomycetota bacterium
GAGGAAAAAGAGGCGGCAGGCTTGTTTTTTGACCGGCGGTGAGGGTCAAAAAACAAGCCGAGAGCCGATTTTGACGAAGTATGGCGCGACGAGACGCATTGTAATAACATGCTCTCCCCCATGGCGGCATTCCGCCCTCCCACTTGAGGCAGGCCGCACACCTTTTCGTGCGGCCGGGAGACGAACTTTGCCTGGACTTTCGATCCCCGCGACGGGATATGAAGGAGATCACGTAATGGCATCAAACATGGCCACGAACATGGAAGAATTGGACGAAGTCATCGCCAACGCGAAAGCGGCGCAATTGAAATACGCCACATTTACCCAGGAGCAGGTGGACAAAATCTTCAAGGCCGCCTGTCTCGCCGCCAACAAGGCCCGCATTCCGCTGGCGAAAATGGCGGTCGAGGAAACCGGCCGGGGCATTGTCGAAGACAAGGTCATCAAGAACCACTTCGCCTCCGAGTACTGCTATTACAATTATATGAACACCAAGACCTGCGGCGTCATCAGCGAGGACAAGTCCGGCGGCGTCCGCACCATCGCCGAACCCATCGGCCTCATTGCCGGCATCGTGCCGACCACCAACCCGACTTCCACCGCCATCATGAAATCCCTTTTTGCCCTGAAGACCCGGAACGCTCTCGTCTTCTCCCCCCACCCGGCCGCGCCGAAATGCACCAGCGCCGCCATGGAAGTCGTCCACCGGGCGGCGGTCGACGCCGGCGCTCCCGAAAACATCCTTGGCGCCATCACCGTCCCCACCATCGAAATGTCCCAGCGGCTGATGAACCATCCCGAGGTCCAGCTCATCCTCGCCACCGGCGGCCCCGGCATGGTCAAGGCGGCCTATTCGTCCGGCCACCCGGCCATCGGCGTCGGGCAGGGGAATACCCCGGCCGTTATCGACGAAACCGCCGACATCAAGATGGCGGTCAATTCCATCCTTCTCAGTAAGACCTTCGACAACGGCATGATCTGCGCCTCCGAGCAGTCGGTCATCGTCGTCGACGCGGTGTACGACAAGGTGAAAAAGGAATTCACCGAGCGCGGCGCCTATATCCTGAACGATCAGGAACGGGCCGCAGTCGGCGCCACCATCGTCAAGGGCGGCAAATTGAACGCCGACATCGTCGGCCACCTCGCCAGCGAAATCGCCGAAATGGCCGGTATAAAGGTGCCTGACAGCGCCAAGGTTCTCATCGGCGAAGTTGAAGGCACCGATCACGACGAGCCGTTCGCCCATGAAAAACTTTCTCCCGTTCTCGGCATGTACCGCGCCGCGAACTTCAAGGACGCCTGCGACAAGGCCTTCCAACTTCTGTCCTTCCAGGGCATGGGGCACACGGCGCTCCTCTTCACCGGCGAGCATAACGACGAGCGCGTCGCCTATTTTGGCGAAAAGATGCATGTCGGCCGTATCCTTATCAATCAACCTTCCTCCTTCGGCGCCATTGGCGACGTGTTCAATTTCCGCCTCAAGCCGTCTCTGACGCTTGGCTGCGGAAGCTGGGGCGGCAACGCCGTCAGCGGCAACGTCAACATAGAGCACCTCGTCAACCTGAAGACGGTCACCGAAAGGAGATACAACATACTATGGTTCCGGGTGCCACCGAAAATCTATTTCCGTCCCGGCTGCCTCCCGGTCGCCCTTGGCGATCTGGCGGACTGCAAGCGCGCCTTCGTCATCACCGACACGCCCCTGGCCTCCATGGGCTATGCCAAAAAGGTGACGGACATCCTTGAGCAAAAAGGCCTCACCTGCCAGGTCTATTCCGACGTCAAGCCGGACCCGACCCTGTCGACCATCTACGACGGCCTCAGAAAAGTCAGGGAATTTCAGCCCGACGTCATTCTCGCCCTCGGCGGCGGTTCGCCCATGGACGCGGCGAAGGTCATGTACGCGATGTACGAATTCCCCGACCTGAAGTTCGACGACCTGGCGAACCGTTTCATGGATATCCGAAAACGCGTCTACGGCATTCCGGAAAGCGGCGTCAGGAAGTCGAAGCTGGTCTGTATCACGACGACATCCGGCACCGGATCGGAAGCGACGCCGTTCGCCGTCGTCACCGACGACGCCACCGGGAAGAAATACCCCATCGCCGACTACGGCCTGACGCCGTACATGGCGATTGTCGATTCCGACTTTGTGGCGGCCTTGCCGAAGAGCCAGGTCACCTTCGGCGGCATCGACGCCCTCAGTCACGCCATCGAGGCGTTTTCCGACATTATGGCGAATGAATTCACCGACGGTCTCGGCCTCGAGGCGATGCGCCTCATATTCGAATACCTGCCGACCTCCTACAACGGCGGCGACGGTGTCGAAACAGCGCGGGAAAAGATGCACTACGCCGCGACTCTGGCCGGCATGGCATTCGGTAATTCGTTCCTCGGCATCTGCCACTCCCTCGCCCACAAAATGGGCAATTGTTTCCACATCCCTCACGGCCTCGCCAACGCCTTCCTCATCACCTACGTCATGGACTTCAACCGGACCGACGCGCCACGAAAACAAGCCGCCTTCCCGCAGTACAGATATCCGGAGATAACGGACCGATTCGTCCGCATCGCCAATTACCTCGGCATCGAGGGAAAAACAAAGGACGCCAAGGTCGACAACCTCATCGCCGCTGTCGAGAAGTTGAAGGCCCAGGTCGGCGTCCCCGCTTCCATCAAGAAATGGGGCAAGATTGACGAAAAGGTCTTCATGGACGCCCTGGACACCTTGAGTGAAGAAGCGTTCGACGACCAGTGCACCGGCGGCAACCCAAGGTATCCATCATTCGCCGAACTGAAACAAATATACATCGACGCCTGGAACGGCACCCTGGCGCCCAAGCAGTAACGATTCACAGTGTAATTAATCCCAGAAACCCCTTCCGTAAGCCGGTAGGGGTTTCTAACATTGTGGCTCTGTTTTTAAATGAAGAAACACATCATGCCGAAGGCGACTAAACGGAACTCATTCCCCCATAAAGAAAGGGTGTCCGGCACGGACTCGCAGGGGGTGTGGGGGCGCGCGAACAGCGCCCCCACGCGGTTCGCGGTAAGCGGTAGGCAGTAGGCGTTTTATCGCTTCACGAATAAAAAAATTCGTGGAGCGATAAAAACGCGGCGGCGTCCGAGTGGGCGCCGTCGCATGGGTGACTCTATTGCAGTGGAGAGAGGGGATTATTTGAAGACTTCGTAGAAGGTGCCGTCGCCGCTGTCGATGATGACGTTGCTCCCGAGGGAGAGGGCGCGGGAAAGGTCGCGGCGGGCGTTGGCGAAGCCGAAGTAGCTATCCGAGAGATAACGAATTTTGACAGTGTCCTGGCCGTGGTAGGTATCGGCCACCCATTGGTCGCCGCGTTTCGAGAAGCCGGCGGGGGTGAGGACGATGGCGGTATTGCCGCCGGCGTCACGGTCACCGGCGAAGCCGCCGGCGAAGGAGGCTTTTGGATAGGCGGTGCGGATTGTCTCCATTTTGAACAGCTTGTTCAGGTCTTCGCATTCGGTGTCGCAGAGAATGCGGCTCGGGAGATCGGTGGTGACGTAGTTGTCCAGGTGATAGAGTTGCTTGGCGAGGAGCGGTCCGACGCCGTTTTTGCCACGGGCGAGGGCGAGTCCGCCGGGGGAGTCCGGGCGGTCGACGACCATGACCATGGGCGCCGGGGCGCCGCCTTCGGCGTAGTTATCGGCCGGTTCGACCATGACGGCGAGGTCGGTGCCGGGTTCGATGGCGAGATCGCGTTCCGGGAAGTGGAGGCGGAAGCGGTTCTGCGCCGCGAGCGGCACGGAAATCAGGAGAAAGCCCTGGAGAACGGACAAGCCGTTGTCGGTGGCGGCCAGTTGCGAGGTCGGGCTCATGGTGACCATGGCGCCGTCGGGGAATTCGAGATGTCCCATGCCGCTGTCCGAGGCGCGGAACTGCATGCCGGGAGCGAGGGCGAGGGACTGTCCGGCTTCGGCCTGGAACCAGCCGTCACCCTGATTGACCTGGAGGCTCTGGTGCGGGCTGACGCGGTCGGGGAGAGCCGGTCCTTCGAAGGCGTCGACGACGGAATAACTGGCGAATTCGGCCGGGACCGTTTCCTCATACGAGGCCGGGACGAAGGAGCCTTGGAAGCTGTCGTAGGTGTCGTCGGCCTGCACCGGGAAGAACGAGGAGGCCAGGGCCG
>JAJBTL010000074.1:4173-16592 GCA_020860865.1 Planctomycetota bacterium
GCCCGTGTCCGTGGCGGCGTCGGCGACGACGGCCGGGATGGTGAGGCGGAGGTTGCCGCGCTGTTCCGGCATGGCCTGTCCGGTCGGGGACAGCCAGACGACGAAGATGACGACGAGGGCGGCGGCGACGATGCCGGAGGCACTCGAGAGGTAGAAAGCGAGGCGGCGGGCGCGGCTCCGGGTGTCGGCGGTGCGGCGCTGCCGTTCCTTGAGGTTTTCGAGAAGTCTGGTCTGGAATTCCCGGCGGGCGTCGACGGGTTTGTAGGATTTCGAGAGGATGGTGCGGAGCGCTTCGTCTTCGTGGCCGTCGTCGGCGATGCTGTCGGCGGTATGGGCTGTGGCTACGGTTTCTGTAACGGTGGACGGTTCAATAACTTCCGTGGTCGCGGACATGACATCCGACCCGAAGGCCATGGCCTGGCGGGCTTTCAGTTTTTTGAGGAGTTCGTCCTTGAACTCGCTGTCCGGGTAACAGGGGATGTAGGTGGAGGAGAGGAGCGTGCGCCAGTGGCGATCGTCATCGGTTGTGCTGGTTCGGTCCAGTGTCGCGTCCGCCTCGCGGGCGGCCACTTTTTCCTTCAAACTCTGAAGGAGGCTGGACTTGAATCCGGCGTCGGCGACAACGTCTTCACCGTGGGCATGGGTCAGAAGCTGCGACCACTGTCTGTCCCATTGATTTGAATCTTCACGCATTCGACTTTCTCCTACCGTTTGCCCGCTTTTGCGCGCCATGTCCGTTATGG
The DNA here is from genome assembly GCA_020860865.1 of Planctomycetota bacterium. Classification (GTDB taxonomy): domain Bacteria; phylum Planctomycetota; class SZUA-567; order SZUA-567; family SZUA-567; genus JAJBSZ01. The sequence goes on from JAJBTL010000074.1 coordinate 4,917, forward strand.
AGCGAACCGTCACGCGGACAAACTAGACCGAAAATGTGATGGCTGGCCGAAAAGCCGGCGCGCCTGTTCACACAGCCTGGTGTCCTCGAAAACGTGGACGCTATTGTACCACACGGCGTCCGGTTAAATTGTCAATTTTTATAGGAAGGGGTATTACTCAGTCGCAAATGATGGCCGGTTCCAGCGGAGTGGCGCCGGCCATCGTCAAATCGTCACACTACAAACCCAACTCCGCCGCCGGCACCGCCGCCATTGATTTAAATGACTCGCGGAAGGCGTTCCGGGCCCGGGTCAACTGGCTTTCAACCGCCTTTTCCGTTTTATGGACGGCTTTTGAAATGTCCCGAACCGAAAGGTTGAGTATGTACTTCATTTCCAGCAGTTTGGAATATTCCTGGGGGATGGAGCCCATGATGGCCCCGACCAGGGTGCGAAGATATTCGCTTTCCAAAGCCGCTTCCGGCAGGTTATTCTTGTCCATGTCGGCGAACAGGCTCTCGAGTTCGCCATCGACCATGCTCCAGGATTTTTCGTATTCGTGGGGCCTGGTCATCAGGGCGTTGGTGGAACGGATCCGGTTACGCGAAAGCGTGATAAGCCAGGACTCGACAGAGCCCCTGGCCGGATTGTATTGACCCGCTTTTTCCACCGCTTCCATGAAAGTATCATGAATAACCTCTTCCGAGTGGTGATGGTCCCTACCGACCCGGTAAAACACGAAACGGTACAGCCGGGAGAAATACGTTTCGTAAAACTCCTCCAGTGCCTTTTCGTCCCCTTTGGCGATGCGCGCCAAAAGGGCGGCGCCATCGATTCTCTCGCGTTTGGCGGGAGCTTCGGTGAGGGTGTCAATTTCTCTATCCGAATCAACAGTTGCCATTATGTACCCTCATGCCTAGGATAAACAGTGATTCACGTTATCGCAGCCTTCGGGCACCTGGTCGAATCGCCCGGAAATTGCTTCCGGGTGAACTGATTCCTCGCTTTTCGACCTTCTCCCATTGGCTACAGAACATTCTGTCCAAGGCCTCCGCGTTTCCTTCGGAAAAACACTCCCGCCCAACCGTAACCATACATATACCATCTGTTCGCGGCGTTTCGGCGCGCCGCTGCCGCGTTAATCTTTCCTCCGGATAAACCGTTCCCCCCGAACGACCTACCGTCCGGTTGGAACCACCCGATCCCGGATGAAAACGCCCCTCTCTGGACAGAGAGGAAATATGACGGTATACTCCGTTTTTACCCAAGGGCGCCACCGCCGCCCGCTGACAAAGTGGAACGATTCCCCATGGACCGCGAGTACTGGATTGACGGCTTCAACTTTTTCCATCACTGGGAATCGACCAAGGGCCTCCTCCGGAACGATTCCGGCCTGGACATTGTCCGCGCCATCGAACGTTCCGTCAAGATCATCGCCAAACACCTGGGCCGGAAGGGCCGCTGGTCCGTCGTCTACCTGGACGGCGGCCTGAGCCGCCACGAAACGCGCCAGGTCGGCCTCCGCCTCCGCTACGCCGGCCCCGGCCGGAAAGCGGACGATCGCCTGACCTATGATCTGGCCGATCTCGGCGGCGATGCCAAATTGGTCACCGTCGTCACGAACGACCGGGAACTCAAGGCCAATTGCCGCGCCCACGGCGCCGCCTGCCTTGGCGTCGGCGAGTTCCTGTCCATCCTCGAAGGAAAGAAGCAGCCGCAACCGACGGGCAAAAAGAAAGACGCGGGAAAACCCCGCGCCGACGACGCCTCGATTCTCAGGGAAAAGACCCGCACCCTCTCCGCCGCCGAGGTCAAGGCCTGGCTCGACTATTTCGGCGGCGACGTCGAAGCGGAGTAAAGGCGGTAAAATCCTTTCGACGTTCCATCAATCAAAGTACGGTTCACCGTCGTCGCTCCCCGGCGCCTTCCCGGCCGACATCAGCCATTCCCGCATCGTTACCTGGACGAGCGCCTTCACCGCCGGCAACACCCGGTCGATGTCCTTCCGCGTCAACTCGGCCGCCTGACGGACCGTCAACCGTTCCCTGAGTCCCAGCACCTCGAGCATGACCATTTCCATTTCCGTGCCGAAATTGACCTTGCTGATGCCGCCGGACGCTTCCCCGACCGCCTGCCGGACCTGGCCAACGGGGAGACTCTCGGCGCCGTGCAGGGCCAGCGGCACCGGGAGCCGGTTCGCCAATTCCCGGAGAAGGGAAAAATCCACCGCCGGATCATCGAGGCGGTAGCAGCCGTGGCTGCTCCCGACCGAGACGGCGAGGCAATCGCACTTCGCCCCCTTGACAAACCGCTCCGCTTCGTCCGGGACGGTGAGGAGGCGATTCCGGTCGAAGCCGACCCGTTCCGCCGCGCCGGTCCCGAGTTCGGCCTCGACGAGGACGCCGTCCGAATGGCACATGTCGGCGATTTCCCGCGTTTTCGCCAGGTTTTCATACATCGGCCGCGCTGACGCGTCGTAGAGGACAGACCCGAACCCGCAGGCCACCGCCTGCTCAATCACCTTCTTGTCCCAACTGTGATCAAGGTGCACCGCCACCGGCACGGTGACGCCTGCGCGGTCCGCCTCCTCCACCACGGAGGCGATAAAGGCGTCCGGCGTCAGGGCGAACCAGTCCAGTTCGAGCTGGCTGATGGAAAGGATGACCGGGGACCGCTCCTCCTCCGCCGTTTCCAGAACCGCCCGCGCCATGGACGGATAACGGCAGGCAAACGAGCCGACGGCGTACCGCCGGCGCCGCGCCTGGTGGAGCATGTCTTTTGATGAGGAAAAAATCATACGATTCGCCTGTAGGGAGACGTTTCGAGAGGAGGGCGCCACGCGAGATGAAACGCTATTAAATATACGGAGACAGGAACCAGGTACCGATCAGCCGATACTCTTCGTCCACGTCTTCGTCACCTTCTCCGGCGGCAGCCATTCGGTCAATACTCGCGCCAGTTCGTTCCGGTCGATGGGCTTGCCGACAAAGTCGTCCATGCCGCACTTGATGAAATAGCTCCGCATGTCGTTCGCGACATTGGCGGTGAGGGCGACGACGGGCGCCTTCCGGTTCGGTCCCGGCCGGCTCCGGATGGCCGTGGTCATCTCGACCCCGTCCATCCCGGGCATCATGTGGTCGATGAACAGGATGTCAAAAGCCTGTTCCGAACAGAGCTGCAACCCTTCCGAGGCGCCGCTGGCACTCACCACCTCGAGGCCGTAGAGGCCGAGCACGAGCATCTTTTCGCAGACCATGAGGTTGATGCGGTTGTCGTCGACGACGAGGGCCTTGGCGCCGGTGACCTGTATTCGGGCCGACAAGGGATCCGCCTGCTTTATCCGCCGCGTCGTCATCCGCCGGTTCTGATTGAGGAAGCGGGACAGTTCCGTCACGACGAGGGGGCTGAAGAGCATGGCGTCGGTTCGGCCCGGCTCCTCCATCGAGTTAATGATGGACCGGAGCACGCCGAATCGGCAGTCCGGCAGGCGCTGGCGCAGTTGGGCGATGTCCCGTTCCGGAATGATGTCCGTGTACAGGCAATGGCTGAATTTCTCGCCGTCGTCGCTATCCGGGAGCGGCCGGGACTGGTCGGACAGGTTTTTCGCGAGGCCGATGTCCGAGTCGTCTTCGCCGAACAGGGTGTGGGCGATATGGAGTTCCCGGAGCATGCGCCTGGCGTTTTCCATGCGGGCGCCGGTGCCGACGAGGAGGACGCGGATCTCTTCCGGATTCTCCACCGCCGCCAGGGCCGTGTCTTCCGCCACCTCCTGCGGAATGCGGAGGGTGAAGGTCGAGCCGACGCCGTACTCGGAGTCGATGGTGACGTCGCCGCCCATGGACCGGGCCAGGCGTTGGCTGATGGCGAGGCCGAGGCCGGTCCCCTGGATGGACCGGTTGGCCTTCAGGTCGACGCGGGCAAAGGCGTCGAAGAGCAGGGGGATGTCCTCCGGCCTGATGCCGATGCCGGTATCCTTGACGGAACAGACCATTTCGATTTGATCCGGCCCGGTGCGGGTGTAGGCGATTTTCAGGACAATCTGCCCGGACGGCGTGTACTTGACCGCGTTCGACAACAGGTTCAGGACGATTTGCTTGATGCGGGCGTCGTCGCCGACGAGGTGCGACGGGATGTCCGGGGCGATTTCCATAAACAGGTGGAGGCCCTTTTCCTCGGCCCGGAGGCCGATGACGCCGGCGATTTCGTCGATAAGTTTGTTCAGGCTGTAGGCGACCGGGACGATTTCGATGCGGTTCGCGTCGATTTTCGAAAAATCGAGAACGTCGTTGATGACGGATATGAGGGAGTCGGCCGAGCCGACAATATTCTTGATGTAGTTCTTCTGCGTCTGGTTGAGGGGTGTCAGGGCCAGGAGTTCCGACAGGCCCTTGATGGCGTTCATCGGCGTCCGGATTTCGTGGGACATGTTGGCGAGGAACGACGCCTTGGACCGGGCCGCCTCTTCGGCCCGCTGCTGGGCCAGCATCAGTTCGGTGACGTCATTGACCGCGACGGTGGTGCCGTGGCAGACGGTGCCGACCAGCATCGGGCTTATCGTTGTCCGGACGTGGATGTCCGGTTCGCCATCGACGCGGATGGTGTCGTTGAAGCGGAGGACCTCGCGGCTTTCCAGCACTTCCCGGGTCAGCCGGTCCATTTTCTCGACCCAGTCCGGATCGATTTCCGGCCGGAAAAGAAGGTTGAACGGCCGGAGCGACAACTCCGTATGCCTGGCGCCGGTGAGGCGGGCGCAGGCCGAGGACCCGAGGATGTATTCCTGATTTTCATTCAGGAGAATAATCATGTTCGGCGTGTTCGAGAGGAGAAGATCGTTATAGAGGTGCTGGAGCTGTTTTTCACTCTCGAACGTCTGGCGCAACCGTTCGGCATTCTGGTACATCTGGGTCAGGACGCGATTATCCCGCTCCCGGCGCCGGAGGGAGCGCCGGAGGGACTCGATTTCGGCCCGGGCCTGATCCAAAGTCATGTTTTCGAGCGGTTCTTCATCCATAGCGATCTTTACGTCAATCCGTTACGCCGGTATTTAAGGAGCACCCATCCGCTCCCGCCTTCAGTGTACGCCACAACCATCCGGCGTGAACGCCACCCTGCCTGAACAACGTCCTCCTGACCGGGAAAACCGCCGTATCGCAACCGCGTTACGCGAAAAATTGATTCCGTCTTTTTTTCCAACCCCGGCCATTAATCGACTATTTGAATGGACCAAATCGTGTATACCACGTTTGGAACAAATTTTCACCGCTGGCGCCTGGTTAAGGGTACTTCTAAAAACTATCGTTTTCGTGGTTTTGGAGCGGGGAGGCTCTGGCCGGGTGTTTTATAACTCCAGGAAGTTGGAGAGTTATAAAACACCAGGAGAAGATCCGAGCCGCTCCAAAATCTAGAAAACGAAGTTTTTAGAGGTAACCTTAAAACGCACACAATCCCAGGCTTTGCGAATGTTTCGCATTGACGAGGGCGCCCGCCGCGGTCAGGCGCGGACAGATTTCCCCATAGACATACGAGCCGAAGGCGGACACGCCGGTCGGCACCGCCGCCTGCAGGAGCTTCGCCTCCACCCATTCCGAGGCAAACATGACATAGTAGCGGGCAACGCCCGAAACAGCCAGTATCGTAGAGAAGTGATAGCCATTTTGTTCTTTTTCGCGCATTGCGTCAAGAAGTTGCCGCATCGCCGACTCTGTCGATGCCTTCACGTCGTCGCAACTGAGGAGTCCGAGGTGGAGGTGGCTCCCGACCGGGACATCCGAGGAGAGGACGGCGTCGCCGTTGTCGTTCAGGCCGACGAGTGACACCAGCTTTTGCTGATCGCCGTCCGCCGCCGGAGCGTGGACGCGGACCGGCATGGGCATTTCCCCGAGGATTTCCCGGAGGCGGCCGCTGTCGAAATCGATTTTCTCGAGATATTCCGGCACGCTGATGCCGTCGATATGGCTGACGACATTCCGTCGCGACGCCGTGACAATGGGCGCGAACGAATGCGGCGTCGTCACCTGGCAGCCGAGGCCGAACACCGGCTCGACATCGCCGCCGAAGCCGACGAGGACCATGCGGTCCTTGTAGGTGGTGCCGTCGAGGAACACGGCGAAATTCCCGAGTGACGATTCGTCGGACACCATGCCGCCAAAGACCGGCGTCTCGCCGGCGAGGGCGAACAGGGGCCCGAGAAGGTGGTCGACATACAGTTCCGGCAGAATAGGAAGAATGGCGAGAAAGAGCCGCGGCTGGCAGCCGAGATCGTCCAGGCAGCTCTCGTACAGGCGGCGCATGGCGTCGGCGCCGGTGTGGGTATTGATGCGGCCGGAAAGGGCGATGCCGACCTTGCAGCGTGGCTGCTCGAACACGCCGAGGAGCGAGGTGAAATCGTCGGCATTGCCGTCGAACGGGTCGCCGAGGCTGGTGCCGCCGATGACGCGGAGAGGCAGCCGTCCCTGGATGCGGGACAGCATGCCGTCGAACGGCGTGTCGGGGGAGGCGGTGAAGATGGCGAAGGCGCCGGCACCCGGCGTGGCAAAGCCGCCCGAGTCGATGCAATCGTCGAGGGTTTGTTCGTCGGCCAGGCCGCTATGCAAAATAGGCATTGCACTGTCCCCCGGACCACCCATCGAGGAGGAAGCGTGGCCAACCGCCACCTGCTTCCGCCACAAGAAAAAGGAGTTGTACCTACCGTCTCGCCATAGTCTCGCCGCCGGATACGTCGCCAGAATTTCTCTCGGCGTGTTTACGCCCGAACGACCAGCGAAACTAAGCCTGCCAAAGCTCTTTCCTCGTCCATGGCGACAAGACGGCAATGTTCGATCAGCCTGTATTAATGCCTGCTCACCTTCACGGTACAAACGCGTCCAGCCCGCCGTCGGCGGACGGCCGGAACGAGTTCATTCACGCATGTAAACGTAACGAGACCCGTTGGCGACTCTCCTCGAGTGCGCCTGGGAAGAAAGATGGAGCGAATGTATACTACCTTCCATATGGGAAGTTGTCAAGCCGGGATACGTTGCGCGAGAAGGTTTTTCCAGAACACATTCCGCATCCGAATATGGAATCGTTATAATTTAGTGGTAAATTTACAGGAACACGGTGGAGGCTATCCGCCTCTGGCGGACAGTTCGTGCCAACCCTGCTAGTATCGTAATGACCAGCCGGAGCGGAGCTAACATCGACGCGAATTGTGCCGAAAGCGACGGTGGGCATCGCCGGCCAGTTTTATGGAAAAATTCCGTTTTCGTTGGTAGGAACGACAAAAGTCACAACGAAATAACTGGACATGTCGCTGGTTTTTTTCTTCGGGGCGGGAGCGTTTCGGTGGAATTTCCGTAATTTATAAACGTTAAAATGTGGTGTTTAAACCGCTTTACTTTACTCCTGACCGGCAACGACCATTTCGGTGATGTCCTCGATAACCTTGACGCCGTTCTGGTTGAAAATGCGGGTGCTGATAACGACGAAGCCGTTGTGCGGGTTGCGCCGGCTTTTCCCGGTAATCGTCAATTCGCCCATAAGATCGTCGTCGGCGTACACCGGGTGGAACCATTCAATCCGGGTGCTCCGGCCGCCAAGCATGTTCCGGCCCCAGTAATCCATGCCGATAAACCTGGCCCATATCGACATGAATGTCATCACCCCCGGCGCAATCAGCCGGCCGTGGCGGGTGGTCTTGGCGTATTCCTCGTCGAGGTGGAGGGGCAGGGGATCGTACTCCTCGGCGAAGGCGATTATTTTCTCCTTCGTAATTCGCACCGGGCCGATGTGATAGACCGCTCCGACCGGCGTGTTGTTGAAATCGAGAATGCCGCTGTGTCTAATCCGGCGTTTTTCAAATCTGGCGGAGGCGGTTGGCATTGGTCCCTGTCCTTGCTGTACTGCGTTATACCGAAGAGCACCGAAATTCGTTTTTGATCCTGATCCTGTAACCCCATTGCGCGCTTCAGCCTTGGGAAAATACAGTGGCCGATTGTCAAAGTGGCTTTGGTACAAACATGTTATTCCATGTACCATTTGCTGGTGCGCCCGGCAAGCCTGTTGCGCCACGATGAATTTTCGGTGCGCCCTGCTTCACAAAAGAAAGCAACTGCCAGTGTACCATATTTATCCCCGGTTTCAACTCCATACCGGCAATCTCCCGCCGGTTTCAACTCTCGGCCAAAAATAAGGCATTTTTTCCGCATTTTTTCCTTGACGATGTCGATAACAGAGTTTAGTATAGTGATGCTTAATAGGGAAAAATGTCCGTATAACCCGATGCTTCGGTTGTACGGTATAAATCCATGGCGATACGGTCGGCTGGACGGTGTACCGGCGTAAAGTTATGGTAGGTTTTTTACCGATCAGTGGAGTATTTTCTTCCTTTTCGTGCGTATTTTATATGTTGTATGCCGGCCATTGTGCCGATGTGAATTTTTTCTGTAACAGCGTGCGTCTGTCCAGTGCCTTGTTCGTTATTTGTTCCGGAAGGAATCATTATGAGCGCCAAAAAAGAACTCACCCCCGAAGAAAAAGCAGCCCAGACCGCCCAGTTCCAAGCCTATATCGATGACAAAATCGCCAAGGGCAAGAAGGCTCTCGCCGCCCTGAACTCCTACACCCAGGAACAGGTCGACGCCCTCGTCAAGGCCTGCGCCAAGGTTGTCTACGACAACGGCGAAGAGCTGGCCCGGGACGCCATCGACGAAACCGGCTACGGCGTCTACGAAGACAAGGTCGCCAAGAACAAGAACAAGGCCAAGGTCATTTGGTGGTCCCTCAAGGATAAAAAATCCGTCGGCATCATCGAGCACGAAAAGGACACCGGCATCGTCAAGGTCGCGAGCCCGGTCGGCGTCGTCGGCGCCATCACCCCGGTCACCAACCCCATCGTCACCGTCATGTCGAACGCCATGTTCGCCATCAAGGGCCGGAACCCGATTATCTTCGCCGTCCACCCGAAGGCGATGAAGTGCTGCATGAAGACGGTCGATTACATCAACGCCGAACTGAAAAAGCTCGGCGCCCCGGAAAACACCGTCCAGATCCTGGACAAGGCCGCCCTTGAACTCACCAACATGCTGGCCCGGAGCGTCGACGTCGTCATCGCCACCGGCGGCATGGACATGGTCCGCTCCGTCTACTCCAGCGGCAAGCCCGCCCTCGGCGTCGGCGCCGGCAACGTCCAGGCCCTCGTCGACGACGATGTCGATCTGAAGGAAGCCCTGACAAAGATCGTCCTCGGCCGCTCCTTCGACAACGGCATCATCTGCTCCGGCGAACAGTCCGTCATCCTGCCCCGCGGCAAGTTCGACGAAGCCATGAAGGTGGCGCCGGAAGCCAAGGCCTATGTCGTCCCGAACGACAAGCGTGACGCCCTCCGCGAAGTCTGCTTCCCGGACGGCCACATGAACCGCGCCATGGTCGGCCGCACCGCCATCGAAGTGGCCAAGGCCGCCGGCATCGACGCCCCGGCCGGCACCCTCGCCCTCTTTGTCGAAGCCGACGGCATCAAGGACATCCTCGGTTCCGAAAAGATGTTCCCGGTTCTCGCCACCTACCGCTACGACACCTGGGAAGAAGCGGTCGAAATCGCCCGGGACAACCTTGGTAAAATCGGCAAGGGCCACTCCGTCGTCGTCCACTCGAACAACGACAAGCACATCGAATACGCCGGCACCCACATCGAAGTGGCCCGCGTCGTCGTCAACCAGGTCTGCGCCTCCACCGCCGGCGGCTCGTTCCAGAACGGCCTTAACCCGACGAACACCCTTGGCTGCGGTTCCTGGGGCAACAACTCGATTTCCGAGAACCTGACCTACTACCACCTCATCAACATCTCCCGCATCGCCTACTTCATGAAGGACCGGAAGGTCCCGACCGATGCGGAAATCTGGGCCTAATATCTGGTTTTGGACGCCCCGGCCGGTCCGCCGGTCGGGGCGTTTTCATACAGCCATACCAGAAGTACTAATCGCCCCGGGTGCAAAATATCCGGCGGGAAATGAAAATCGGTGACCTGCGCCACTTGCATTTCTCGGTGAATTGAGTAGAAGTTGTTTTATAACTTCGGATCGTCGTCGTAGACGAGGAAAAATGGCCGGCAGGCTTATTTTTTGCCCGGTAATTTGGGCGGAAAATATGCCGAGAGGCCATTTTGACGAAGTATACGGCGGCGAGACGAGGTTATAGAACGACTTCTAATGTCGGAAAGTGTCATATTTACTTCATATCGCCAATAGAGTACTCGTCCCGATTGTCGGGGCGATTTCTCCTGCCCGGCATTGCGGTACAAGCAGGAATTACGTTGTTTTCACAAGGAGTCGCACAATGAAGATGCTGCAAATCAAGCCGTCCGTGTTCATGTTCAAGACCTGTCAGGAATTCGTCGACGCCTACGAAATCAAGGACACCGACCTCGTCATTACGAACAAGTACATCTACGATCCCTTCTTCGGCAAAATGGGCCTGAAATGCCACGTCCTTTACCAGGAAGAATACGGCCTCGGCGAACCGTCCGACGAAATGGCCGAAGCGATCTATAAGGCCATGCCGAAAAACGTCAAGCGGATCATCGCCATCGGCGGCGGCACCATTATTGACATTTCGAAACTGTACGCTCTGAAGAACGTCTCCCCCATCCTCGATCTCTACGATCGGAAGATGGACATCATCAAGGACAAGGAACTCGTCCTCGTCCCGACGACCTGCGGCACCGGCTCGGAAGTAACGAACATTTCCATCCTGGAACTCAAGAGCCGCCACACCAAGCTCGGCCTTGCCGTGGACGAACTCTACGCCGATTCCGCCGTCATGATTCCGGAACTTCTCACCGGCCTGCCGTTCAAGTTCTTCGCGACAAGCTCCGTCGACGCCCTCATTCACGCCTTCGAATCGAGTCTGTCCCCGAAGGCCACGCCGTACACCAAACTGTTCGGCTACAAGGCGATTGAACTGATCCTGAAGGGCTATCTGGAAATCGCCAAGAAGGGCGAGGACGCCCGGATTCCGCTTCTCGGCGACTTCCTCATCGCTTCGAACTACGCCGGCATCGCCTTCGGAAACGCCGGTTGCGCCGCCGTCCACGCCATGTCCTATCCCCTCGGCGGCACCTACCACGTTCCGCACGGCGAAACAAAATACGCCATATTCACCGAGGTATTAAAGACCTACCAGAAGATGAAAACGAACGGCGCCATCAAGGATTTCGACGCCTTCATCGCCGGCATTCTCGGCTGCAAGACGGACAACGTCTACGACGAACTCGAGAAGCTCCTGAACAAGGTCATCCAGCGGAAGCCGCTCCATGAGTACGGCGTCACCAAGGAAGACATCGACACCTTCACCGACAACGTCATGACGAAGCAGGGCCGTCTCATGGCCAACAACTACGTCGAACTCGACGCGGCCAAGGTCAAGGAAATCTACAACGCCCTCTACTAAGGTTGGCTTTCTCATGTGTGAATCAGTCCATGACATGAGTTGGTAATACGTCACTCGCCTGGGCGGCGGCATAAACAATGCTGCCGCCCATGGTGTTCCTGAACAGCAAGTTTCGCGGCGTTTTCGGTATTTCCTGCCATGCTTTTCTCTTCAGGGCATACCGAAACCGCTTCGCCACAGCGGTGTTGTAAACGCTCTGGCGCGGTTGTGGTGGGGTGGTATTGGGAGGGTTAAAAGTTCGCGGTTTGGACGTTTCATGGCCCGGAGGTGCCT
>JAJBTL010000301.1:0-4721 GCA_020860865.1 Planctomycetota bacterium
GTATACACGCGTGGAAATTCGTCCGCAACCCCGCTCCTCCGCCGTGGCTTCGGCAGCGCTGTCGCCGCCGCGTCGCCTCGCCGCATAGACGCGCCAGGACACCGGCTGGTAGGCCGCATGCCGTCGCGGCGAAACAAAAAGCGGGCGGCCACAATGCCGCCCGCAAGGAACTCGTCGTGTGAGAGACGAGAGAGAGGAGTTGCGTTGCACCGCCATTGGTGGCCGGTTTGGAGCATTGTCCTTCTTGTGAACACCGCTTTACAGCATTCACCAACACCGAGTTTTTTAGAAGGTAAAGCCGACGCCAAGGTTCCAGTAGTGCTCGCGCGCTTTCGAGCGGAAGTTGAACTGGTAGTCCAAGTGGGCCGAGATGGACCGGGTGATCTTCGCTTCCATGCCGACGCCGAGTTGGAAGCCGTGACGGGCGCGCCGGGCCGAGTTCCAGCTGTAGGCATTGGTGTTGTCGATGTCGGCGATGATCTCGGACGTCGGGTTCTTCTCCACCGTGCCGGTCGCTTCGTAGCCCTTCCGGTTGATGGTCGGAATCCAGGCGAAATTGGCGCGGGGAACGAGGAGCATGCTGCCGGTGTTGATTTCGTACGACGCCCTCACGCCTATCGGCACCTCGAGCACATGGTAGTTCTTCGCGCCCAGGCGGAGCTGGTCGGTGTTGCCGTTCTCGGCGATGCTGCCGCGCCGGTCGTGGAAGAAGCGGAGGCCGGCGTGGGGCGAGACATTGAGCCCGCTCCAGTTGAACTTCCAGCCGAACTCGCCCTCGATATTGAACGCGTTCGAATTGTACTTGTCCGAATTCCTCGTGCCGGATTCGGTGTCGGCGCCGGGGGGAGTCAAGGTCCGGTCGGACTTGAAGTTGTTATGGGCATAGCCGAGGGAGCCGTTCACGTAGAACAGTTCGCTGTTGTACTGACCATAGAGGTCGACGGCGAAAGTCCGGAGGCGGCGGTCGTGGTCGAAGGTGCAGCCCTTCAGCCTGCCGAAGTTGTACGTGGTGGCGGCGCCGATGGTGAAGTTGCCGCTGGTCCAGTCGAAGCCGAGGGCGGGGCCGAAGGTGCGGTACTTATACCCGTCTTCCCGGCCTTTCCCGGACTGTTTGCCCCAGGTCTGGTAGAGGTCGGCCCAAACGGTGAACCCGGAGTAATAGACGCAGTCAAGCTGGCGGCGGCGGGCGCTCGCGACCGAGCTGGTCCGGGACGACGGCGCCATGGCGTAGGCTTCGTCAGAGGCGAAGGTCGACGAATAGCCTGTTCCATAGACCGGTTGCTGCTGATAGCCGCCCACCGGCTGGTAGCTCTGCTGCGTCGGCGCCTGATAGGTCCCGGTGTTTTGGAACGTGCCGCCGACCGGGGGGTAGGCACCGTAACTACTCGGGTTGTTCTGGTAGAGCATCTGCTCGCCGCCGTTCATCGGCGCGGCATAGCCGGGCGTAGCCGAACCATACGGCGCGCCGTAGGTCGGCCCATAGGTCGGACCGTAGGCCGGGCCGTAGTTCATGGCCGGCCGGCGCGGAATCGAGGTGCTGATGCCGCCGACGCGAACCGCCTGGAGCCGCTTCTTGATCGTGTTGTGGAACGAGTCGAAGCTCACCTGAGAGCCGAGCGAATCCGATCCGAAGTTCGATGGATAGGTGACGTCCGTGCCATAGGCGCAGGTGCCGATGAAGCAGCCCAGCGACAGGGCCAAGAATGGTCGTAGAAGGTTCCTCATTGTGTTTCCTCCAAAAAGAATGCCGCCGGATTTCACCGGACTGTCGTTATGGAACCGGGTCTGTACCGTGCAGACGGCCCTATTTTTAATAGTGGCTCAGGCTCCAGCTTGAAGCACGCCCGAACGCCGATACACATCTTGGGATCGCCCGTCGGACCGCGACTGCACAGAAGTTATATCGGAGCGGTTGTTCCGGAAACTTCAGGCAAAATCGACATTTTCTCGAATTTTGACTCAAGTTTCAGAACGGTTTAAGTTGATTGTTCCATAGAATCTCGGAGAGGGTGGTGTCGCGTTCCGTTTGTTTGGCCGAGGCAAGTTTTTCGCGGGAAAAAGCCGGTTCACCGCATTTACGGCAGCCGCCGCGCCGGATCTTTACCCGGCGCCGACACATACCTATGCGGGAACTTTGCCCGTGACCGGAAAAACGTGCTTGACAACCCTCTCCCTATCCGGGATGATCGGGGATTCACGACCCGGACCAGGGGAAGGTCCGGGCGGTGGTATATGCGCTTATTATTCCTGGACCCGCTACTCGAGGAGAACCAGAACGTGTCCATTTATGAATCACTCCATACCATCCAGCTTGACCGCCTGGCCGAAGTCGCCGGCGGCAAGGCGCGTTTGACCTACCTGGTCGCCCAGCGGCTCCGCGCCATCAACAACGGCGCCCAGCTCCTGGTTGAACGCCAACCCGGCGAAGCGCTCCTGTCCGCCGTCTGCCGGGAAGTTTTGGAAAAGAAAATCTGGCTGGAAATTCCGGAAACGGAAGAACTGCCGGTCGAAGAGGAAGAGTTCGACCTCCTCGCCCTGTCCACTGACGATGGCGGCGCCCTGGATATCTAGCCGGTATTATCGGAACGCTCTCCAAAAAAACGGACGCCCATGACGGCGTCCGTTTTTATTTTTTCCGTCCGCACAGAATCGCCGCCTCCCTTTCCCGTCCCCGGCCCGGATGCCCTTCCTCTCTACTCCATATACATATTTATAAAAGCGGGACGTTGCGGTCCATCGTCCCGGCCGCACGGGTCGGTTCGCGGCGCCGTCACCGCGCCCTTATCGGAATCCGCGGACAAGCCATTGCCTGTCCGGTCCGGAACCGATAAAATCACGTGGGCCGCCAGGCCGTCGTATACACGATGCGCCCGGTCGCCACGGGGGGAATCCATTCCGAGCGGAAACGCTCACGCACGTGTTGCCGTCCACCGCGCCACAGCCGGCCGGCACGCTCAGGGGGAACCATCGCCAATGTCTACCATACCGGCGGACTTTACCTGGACCTTTTGCCGCATCGGCGGGCTGGAACAGATTGTCTTCACCGACGCCGAATCCATCTGCCGCCTTAGGGAACTCGATCCCAAACTCTGGGTCGCCCTCAGTTGCCCGGCCCAGGGCCTCGAATTCGACCAGCGCACCCTCGCCCTCATCGACACCGACCGGGACGGCCGCATCCGCATCCCGGAAGTGGTGGCGGCGACGGAATGGCTATGCCAGCGCCTCGTGGACCCGGCCGCTATCATCGACGACGACCAGGACGCCATGCCCCTCGCCGCCATCGCCACGGAAAACGATGACGGCGAACGGCTCCTGAAAACCGCGAAAACCGTCCTCGCCAGCCTCGGTAAAGCCGACTCGGGCGCCCTCACCCAGGAGGACGTCCGCCAGGCCACCCTCCACGCCTCGGAACAGATGTTTAACGGCGACGGCATCCTGCCGGCCCTCCCGGCCCTTCCCGAGGACGTGCGCGTCTTCATCCAGGACGCCATGGCGGTCATCGGCGGCATCGACGATGTCGGCGGCGCTCCCGGTATCGACAAATCCATCGCCGACGCCTTTGTCGCCGCTCTCCCGGCCTGGCGCGACTGGACCGGCATCATCGCCGGCGCCGACGCGCCCCTCGGGAAGGACACGCCGTCGGCCTGGGAAGTCATGGACCAGCTCCGGAGCAAAATCGCCGACGACTTTCTCCGCTGCGATCTCGCCGCCTATGCCCCGGCCGCCCAGGACAAGTTGAACCTCGAGGAAATGCCGCTGACCGAACAGACCGGCCTCCTGGAGACAAGCGTCCTTGCGGAGCTTCCCCTCTCGAAGGCCGGCCCGGACAAGCCCCTCGATCTCCAGCGGGGCATCAATCCGGCCTGGCAGGACAAGGTCAACCGCTTTGTCCGCCTGGCCGGGCCGCTCCTCCGGGATACGGCGGCGTTGACGCGGGCGGACTGGCAAGCGATTCAGGACCGGCTCGCGCCGTTCGCCCAGGCCACGGCGGCCAAGCCGGCGGTGACCATTCCCGCCACCGTGACGGTCCAGCCGACCAAGGCGGTCGAGGATCTCGGGGAAGAACGCATCGACGCCATTCTCGCCAGTGATCTCCCGAAAAAGTTCGCCACCCTGGCGGACGAAGATCTGAACGGCCCCGCCGCCTCCACCGACATCGCCAACCTCGAGCGGCTCGTCCTCTACTACCTCCATTTGCACCGGCTTCTCGTCAACTTTGTCAACTTCAGCGAGTTCTACGCCCACGACCGGAAAGCCGCCTTTCAGTCCGGCAGCCTCTACATCGACGGCCGGTCGTGCCACCTCTGCCTTCCCGCCGACAACATCGACAACCACGCCGCCATCGCCGCCGGGAGCGAACTGTTCCTCCTCTACTGCACGTGCACTCGGGGAAAAAACGCCGCCACCGCCGACGCGGAAAAGAAGATGAACATCGTCGCCGCCGTCACCGCCGGCGACTCCGACCTCCTCGTCACCGGCCGGAACGGCGTCTTTGTCGACAACCGGGGAGACGACTGGGACGCCACCGTCGTCAAAATTGTCACCAACCCCATCGGCATCTGGCAGGCCATCTGGACGCCGTACAAGAAAATCGGCAACCTCATTACGGAGCAGATCAGCAAGTTCGCCTCGGCCAAGCAGGCCACCCTCCTGGACGCCGCCGGGAAAAAATTCGACGAAGTCTCGACCACCGTCGTCGCCGGCACGGCGCCCCGCTTCGA
>JAJBTL010000301.1:4731-9584 GCA_020860865.1 Planctomycetota bacterium
CATCTTCGCCGCCGTCGGCCGTGCCCTCGGCGCCATCGGCACGGCCATCGGGAGCATTTCCCGCGCCCTCCTCGCCATGTCCTGGTGGCAGTTGCCGCTCCTTGTCCTTGGCCTCTTCCTCCTCGTCTCCGGCCCGTCCGTCATCATGGCCTGGCTGAAATTGCGGAAACGCACCCTCGGCCCCCTCCTTGAAGCAACCGGCTGGGCCATAAACGGCCGGGTCAAACTGACCTATTCCCTGGCGAAACGCCTGAGCCGGCGGGCGGAGATGCCGCCAAACGCCCGGCGCTCCCAGTTCGACGCCGTTTTCCAGTTACGCCGGGCCAGACGTAACGCCTTCTGGCTGGCGGCGGCGATTGGCGCGGCTCTCGTCCTCGCCGTCCTCCTGTTCAACCGCTTCTGGCGCGACCGGGACATCGTTGTCAGGCCGCCGGTGGCGGGCGTTGTCGGACCGGTCTCGGCCGCACCGGCACTCCTCCCGATGGCGGACGCGGCCGCACCCGACAGTGACCAGCCGCCGACCGCCCAGGCGGCTGACGCAGCGGACGTTCCCGGCGCAGTGCCCGGGGACGCCGACCAGGCCGGACCGGCCGATTCGAGTCAATAGCCGCAGTCACCGGCACGATCCGTCCGGTCGCTTCGTATTGACTTGACCGCCCGCTGGCGGTAAGGTTACAGATTGTGGACAGCGATGCCGTCGACCTGAACGCACGGCGCCGGTTCTATTCCATTTTCACGAAAATTTCCGATAAAACCGTTTTTGTCGTTCCCGGACGCCCGGGTTCGGCCAGGCAGAGAGTACATGGCGAATTATCTCGAACAAATCCCGAAGCAACTCGCCGCCAGGCGAAAGGCCTTTAACGCCGCCAAATCGAACCCGGCGCTGCTCCCGAGTTGCTGGGCCATTGTTCGGTCCATCGCCAACAACATGTACGACTATGCCAAAAACGCCGCCATCGGCGGCTGCACCTTCCCGGACCGGCCCATGTACCTCTCGGAGGACGATGCCGCCTTCCTCAATTTCGGCACCACCCCGACCCTCCTCAAGACCGACACCGCCTGGCGGGAAGCGGAAGAGGCGGGCACGAACCCGACCTCGGCCAGCCCGGACGATCTCTCGCCGGAACGGCTCCGCGTTGTCCGCCGGCAACTGTCCTCCATCGCCGCCACCTTCGCGACCAACCACGCCGCCACCCGGGTCTACAACCTCGAGCCCTGGCTCCAGGACATGTACCGGGACCGGCTGGACGTCGATTTCGCCGAAGACCTTCAGCGTCAAATCGACGCCCTGAACGCCTACATGGACAGCGTTCCGAAGTCCGTCGCCGCCACCGGCCTGAACGCCCGGATGTCCAAGGCGGTCATGGACGCCTTTACCCTCTTCAAAACCATTACCGGATCGTCCCACCAGCTCGACCGGGAGAAGAGCAGTTTTGTCGACCGCCGGAGTTACGTCAATACCATCCAGAAAATCGAACTCATTATGCAGAAGGCGGACGAGACCCTTGGCTCCGCCGTGGCCGGCCGCTCGGTGGTGCGGGAGACGTTCAGCATCTGGAAGGACGCCAACTACGAAATGATGGCCCTGACCAGGCAGCTCCGCGTCCTCTGGGCCGGCACCAGCCTGGACGACCGCATCGAGGAACTGGCCGACCTCCTCGCCGCCATCCAGAGCGCCATCAGCCGCTGCTCCGAGGAATCGACCCACCCGACGCCGCAACTGCCGGTATTTCTCGGTGACGGCGAGGCGCCGGCGCCGCTGACCCGGGCGGAAATCACCGAGATGTTCAGGGAAATCACCCTCTACGACATGGTGGCGTCGTCGCAGGCGACATTGCAGGTGCGGGAAATCAGGAAATTTGGGCCGCTTGCCGTGGTCATCACCCCCGGCGGCGGCGACCCCCGGTACTGTTCGGAAATCCGCAAGCTCGGCGCCGACGAGGACGATCCGCGAAAACGCAAGGAAACGAAGGTCGAACGGGACATCGACGTCGACCGCCGCATCCGCTACCCGCTGAATTGTCTCGTCGTCCCCCTGGCCGGCAACCGTGACACGTTCCCGGAAAAGATGGCCGACGCCTGGCTCGAGTACAACCAGGCCGCGTTCCCGGTTCAGTTCAAGGAATTCCTCGAAGCGGCCAAGGCGGCAGCGCCGGACGTCTTCACCCCGCCGGCGGACAAGGACGCGAAGACGATACCGCCGACCTATGCCAGGCAAATGCTCGGCCGCCTCGTCGCCGCCTTTGCCCGCTGGGCCCATTCCGGCACGGAACCCGATGCCGAGGCCCTGCCCGGCTTTGAACCGTTCCGCGATGTCGTCCTCTCGCGGCTCCGGGACGACGCCTTCCTCATCCCCACCCGCTACCGGCCGTTTATTGAACTGTTCGCCGAGGCCGGCCCGAAGCGCCGGGCCGAGATGTGGAAGCGGAACCTCGGCACCCGCTACGCCCTCGACCGGCAACTGGTCGCCGCCAGCATTCTCATGAAGGACTGGGACGCGGTGGAGGAAAGTCTCCACCTCCTTTCCCTCGAAGTGACGAAGAACAATTCGAACCTGGAAAACGCCAGGGCCAAGGTAAAGGACACCGGTGACCCGTTCGGCGAGCACAAGGCCGTCGCCCTGTTTCGGAAGTTCCTGACGGAAGCGCCGGACCTGAAGAGCGCCCTCGTGACGGTGGAGAGCCAGACGGCGATTGAGGTGGAAACGCTCCGCACCCAATCCGAGAGCCTCGGCAAGGTATTCCAGTACGACCAGGCTTCGGAGACGATGATGCGGCGGCAACTGTCGCAGATTCAGGAAAAGCGCATGGCCGCGAACGCCCACATCGACCACCACCTGATCGGCCTCATGTACGCCGTCAGCGGCAATCTGGTGGCGGCGGAGAGCGCGTTATCAATGTGCCTCGTTCCCCGGGACAAGCAGGAACCGGACGACTGCCCGCCGCCGCCGGTGCCGGAAGAAATTGACGATGAATGGTTCAAGGAGAATTTGAAACCGAAGGACGGCAAATTCCCGAAGCGGGACGTGGCGGGCGAGAACGCTCCCGGTACGGCGTCGTATGAATTGGTGTACTATAACCTCGGCCTCGTCTACCTGAAGCTCAAGAAGTTCACCGAGGCGCGGATGTGTTTCAAGGCGCTGTTGGACGAGTCGCCGCCGGAGAAAAGTTTTCTCTACCGCCAGTGGGCGGAGAAGAACATGGAAGAGGCGAAAGAAAAATCCGCCCCGGCCGAAGCGGCGGCGAAATAGGCGGCGGTTTTTGATAATGCGGAAAAAAAACAAGGCCCCGTTTCCATGACGGAAACAGGGCCTTTTCATTGGCATTTAAGTGCAACCGCGGTTAGGAATTCGCCGCCATCCGCCCGGTCTCGATATCGAGTCCCTGGGCGAATTCGCCGGCCTGGATGCGCCGGAGCATGTCGCGGGCGCACCGCGAGCAAAACACCTCCGCCACTTCCCCCTTCACTTCGCCCGGCCACGGCAGGCGGAACACGCCGTCGACCCGGATACGCAGGCATTCCGAACATTGAACAATCATCGGTCCATCCCCCAATCGCTCCGCACCCGGTGCGGGCTGTCGTCACGTCCCAAAACAATCGCCGTTGTCCGCGCCAGGCGCGTCGGGTTGGATTGAACAACCGGCGGACGCAGTGGCACGCTTCGTTCCCGTACCGACCTGGCGCGGCCAACCGCTTTGGGGCGCGCATGCTTTTCGTTTTTCGGGGGAATCCCCCGCCGCATCGGATGACGCGTTCAGTCCTTACTTTCCCGAGAGCGGACGCCGCCTTTCAGAAAAAAAGACGATTCCGGAGACGGTTGCCGTCATAGACAGGCCAGCCGTCGTCTTTCCGGATACCGTTCCGAGTCATCCCCGGCCCGAAAGGCCCTTGTCGGCCTGGCCGAGTTTAGCGACGGCGTCGGCGGCGAGGCCGAGGTTGGCCAGTTCCGCCTCGGCCGCTTCCGCCGCCCGCGCCTCGGCCCGGAGCTTCGCCACTTCGTCGTCGGACCGGACCACCTTCGGCGGGACATTGTCAATGTACGCCAGTTGGTCGATGGCCTCGTCCGGGTTTATCTTCAACGCCGCCGCCGGGAACCGGCCGGTTATCTCGCCGGCGACGGTCAGGAAGTGGGTCATGCCGGACAAGCCGGCCTGTTTCTGCGCCTGGGCGAGGAGGGACGTGTAGTCTATTTTGAGCCCGCCGCCGGCTATTTCACTCGGGGGCGGCGGCACCAGGGCGAAGTCCTCGTCCATGATGTTGAACACCCGTTCGAGAATCGGATCGAACAGTTCCGCCTGGAACCTCTCGAGGACCGGCCCGAGGACGGAGGCCTTTTCCTCCACGAGTTGCATCACCTCCGTCGCCGTCATCTGGCTCCGCCGCGTCTGCACCATGAGGAACAGCGGGTTGTAGAAGGTCGAACGAATCCGTTCCTCCACGTCCTGAATCTTCAGGCGGATGTTGGCGAAATCGAAATTCGGCCGCATCAGGGGGCGGAACAGGTGTTCCCCCTCCTGGGGATTGGCGCCGACAATGGCGCCGGGCCGGATTTCGCCACGGGCCAGGCGGTCCTTCATCGAGTCGGAGACGAGCCAGGCCGGATCGGAAATCCAATTGACCGCGTTCACATAGGCCCGTTCCTGGGTCTGGAGCTGGCGAATGTCGGCGAGGGCCATCTGCCCCGGGCTGTAGCCGTAGACGTCGTCCCCGATTGTGCCCCAGCGGACGGCGACAAACGGTTTTGTCCGGTAGCCCCGGCGGATGATAACCGCGTCCTCGCCGCCATCTTCCAGGAAGTAAACCGATTCGTAGGCCCATTCATCCGACGCCTTCGCGTCAAAGAGGCCCCACGG
>JAJBTL010000301.1:9594-16391 GCA_020860865.1 Planctomycetota bacterium
CGGCTGGATGGCTTGGACGAGGTGGAAAGCGGTGTCGAGGCGGCCGTCCGCCAATGCGCGGGCGACCGGGTCCGAGAGGATGCCGGCGCCGAACGCCTCCTTCATCTGGATGGCGGTCATGACGAGACGGCGGTAGACGGCGTTGACCCGGAGGTCGGCGCCGTTCGCCAGGCGGTATTCGCCGCAGGTCAGGCTCCGGAAGCGGACCACGCCGCCGTCCGGATCCTTTTCAATCAGGGTGACGCCCTGGCCGTAGGCGAGGGCTTCGTAGTAGAGATCCTGAACCGCCGCGTAAAAATTCGATTGGGCCAGGACCTGGCGCTGGCTGTTCTGCACGAGGTGAATCCAGGTCAGCACCGCCGTCGACTCCATCATCTCCTCGTCCGGATGGGTCAGTTCGAACCACGGCCGGGACGGGCTTGTCAGGCCGCCGTGGAGGCCGGAGGCGGCGGTGTGGATGGCGTTGTAGGTGACGGAATTGTGGACGTTCTGGCCGCGCCGGACTTCGCGGCGGTCGCGGTGGGAATGGAGAAACCGTCCGCTCCAGGGCAGGACGTATTCGTTGACCTCGCGCCACAAGGGCTTCCACGCTTCGGCGAGGCGGTCGAGTTCGTGCCAGCGGCGGCGGTACGGGGCGGCGCTGGCCGGGGTCGGCGCGCTGGCGGGCGGCGGGTCGTCGGGACCGGTTATGAATTCCATGTCATCCTCCCAGCAATGTCTTCTTGGACGTCTCGGCGAGGCCGGCGGCGCCGAGGCCGGACGTGAACACCTCCTGCGCCGCCTTCTGGCGAAGAACCTGGCGCTGGCGTTCCCGCTCCATCTCCATCAGTTCGTTGTCCGTGGTGGCGCCGCTGTCCGCCTTGACCGTGTCGACGGGCGCTGTCGGGACGACCGGTTTTTGCGTCTCCATGTCCGTGTGGACCTGGGTCGGCAGTTCCAGGGTCGGCGCCTTCTTGTTGGCGGCGCTCCCGAGGACAAGGCCCATTGTCAAACTTCCGAGTGTTCCCATTCGTTGTTCCTTTCCATCCATTCATAAGGCCGCTGGCTGTCCGCCGCCATGACGACGGCGGGGGAACCGTCCCGACGGCGGACAGGCAGGCTAAAGGTGCGGGCGAGGGCGTCGGCGAGGTCCGGCGAGGCGAGACCGCGCTTTCGCATGTCGTCCTTGGATTCGAGCTGGATTTTCCCCGAACCGTTGAGGGAATATTCGGGCTTGATGAGGTCGTCCCGGAGGTCGTCGTTCTTCTCGAGAACCGGCCCCTGGTGGAGCCAGTCCCGAAGCCGCCACCAGAGTTCGGCCCGCTTGTTGGCGAATCGGTCCGGCTCGTGGGGGGTGTGGGCGAAGGACACGCCGATGACGTTGTGGCTGGTCCGCTTGAGCTGATCGAGAACGCCGGCGCCGACGCCGGTCTGGTCGACAAAGATGGCGTCCGGGCAATCGGACTCGGCCCGGCGGGCCACCAGTTCCGTCAGCCGCACCGTGTCCAGGCCCCGGGTCGCCGCCACCACCCGGGCGGACAGGCCGCGCCGGGCGACAATGGCGGACCGGTCCATGCCGAGCCAGGCCGGATCGACGCCGTAGACGAGCGGTTCCCGGTCCTGAAAATTTTCCGGCATGGCCCTGGCCATGGCCTGGTCGACCAGTTCCAGGGAAATGAGGTTGAACATGCCGGTGCGGGGAAATTCACCGAGGACGCGGACCCGGTACATGTCCGAATCCTCGCCGTATTCCCGGGCGATGTCCCGGGCGTACTCCGGCGCGACGAGGGGAGAACCGAGGCAGGAGAAGACCAAACGCGTCCAACTGTCCCGGGCGCCGTGGAAGGCGTTGTGGAAATAGCCGGACAGCCGGGTCGGGTTGCCCGTGAGGGCCACCCGGGCCGACGGCGTGGACAAGGCGCCCCGGGCCACTTCGAAAATGGCGTCGGAAACGCCGGCCGCTTCGTCGATGATGAAGAGGATATGTTCGGCGTGAAAGCCCTGGAGCGCGTCCGGGTTTTCCGGCCTGGCGGTGCGGGCGACAATCATGCCGGTGGCGCCTTTCCGCTGGACGCGGTCGGCTGTCACTTGGAACAATGCTCGGGCCTCGTCCGGCAACCGGCCGATGAGGCGCCGAAGTTCCCGCCACAACACGTCCTGCAACTGGTGGCTGGTCGGCGCCGTGCACGGGACAAGCCCGTCCGGCCGGGTGGCGAGAAACCACAGGGCGGCGACGGCGAGAGATGTCGACTTGCCGGTGCCGTGACCGGACCGCACCGCCACCCTGGCGCCGGGCTTGGCCACTGCTTCCAAAAACTCCCGCTGCTGATCCGTCGGCGTCAGGCCGAGCGCCGCCTCGGCGAAGCGGGCCGGGCTGTCCGCCAGATCCGGACGGGTAAAGACCGATTCCTCCTGCACGTGATGTTTCCCCTCATTCCCCGAAGGTGATGGAAGCCACATCCACCCGACGCCGGGACACGCCGATGGACAGGACTGTGTATAGCCGCGTTCACGCGCTGGAATGGGGTTTACTGGAAGTTTTTTGGAAAGTTTCAGGGAATGACTGGAAGTAAACCAGGCCCGGGCGAACGCATCGCCCGGGCCTGGTGGGAATGAAGAACTGTCTGGCGTACTTTCACTGACAAGCGCGTTACGCCGCCGGCACGATGACCTCGATGCCGCCCGGGCGGTTGCCGTTCTGGCGATCGCGGTTTGCCTTCCTCGCCTTCAGGGTCGGTATCACCGACCGGACGAAATCCAGTTCTTTCCGAAGCAGTTCGTTGTCCGGGAAAAAGCGCACCGTCATCTCCGCCATCTCGAGGGCGTGGTCGTAGTGTTCCTTGTCGATGGCGCGGTAGACCACCTTGAAGTAGTGCTGGCTGCCGGGGAAGAACTCGCTGTAGGCTTTTGCCCATTCGGGGAAATCGGCCAGCGGGATAAACCCGCAGTCGAAGCCGAAGGTGTTGGCGGCGTCGTCGTAGAGGCTGGAATAGTTCTTCTCCTTGACGACCTGCATGGTGCGGCGGAAGGCGTCGATGTCATTGTTCAGGAACGACAGGGCCAGTTCCGCCTTGATGGCGTCGTCGCTGCCGGCGAAGTCGGAGCCGAGGCCGGTGCCGTGTTGGATAGCCCGGTTGACGCCCTCGAGGAGCGGCCGCGCCCCGGCCGGGTCAAACAGTTCCGGGTATTCGTCCTGGTCCAGCATTTCCATGCCGGAGGCGAAATAGAGTTGGGGGGAAATCCGGAACCACTGCCAGTCCTCGGCCTCGAGGCCGCGTAGGCGCTTGGTGTGATCCTTCTGTTCCGCCGGGTACGGGCCGTCCTCGAGGAGGCGGGCGAGGCCCTGGTCCCGGCCGGCGTCGGCGACGGCGTAGCGGCCCATGAGGAAGTAGCGGCCGATGATGGTGGTGTTGGAGTCGTCAGGACGGAAATAGCCCCGGCCGAACGCCTCGTCCAATTCCTTTCGGACTTCCTCGTAGGCGCGTTCCGAATCGCCGTCGAGGCTGGCGCCGGGGAGGTCCCGGTTCCGGCACATGCGTTCGTGCATGACGACGAGGGTGCGGAGCACCGGATCGGCGATGCGGTTCAGTTGGCGCTTCGTCATGGTGACGTCGTAGCGGACAAGGTTCCAGGCCCGTTCCGGCTGGCCGAGGCGGGACAGGTACATCGCCCAGTAGGAGCGGAACGTCATGGCTTTGAAAAATTCCGGCGCATCGTCGTTCTGGATCATCCGGTTCATTATCGTTTCCATCTCGCCCAGAGTGGCGAGGGCCTCGTCCCGGTTCTTGTTCTGGAAATGGAGTTGGGCAATGTCCAGGAGGCACGACAAGGCCGCTTGCGGGTTGTTGTCCTTGACCATGTCGTATTCGCGGCGGCGCATCTCGAGGCTCCGGTCGTAGAAGCCGACCCGCTCGTAGAGGCTGCCGAGTTCCTTGATGTTTCCGACTTCCTGGTCGTCCCGGACCATTTCCTCCATCACCTCGATGGCGGACGAATAGGCGTGTTCGTGCCAGTAGGACTGGACTTCAATCATGGTGTCGGCGTATTCCGCGTCCTGGTAGATGCGGGCCGAAAGGACGAACGGCGTCCGCGTCTCTTCGTCGGCGAAGCGGAGAAGGAGCGGCACCGCGTCCAGGGTCATGTGGGACACGCCTTCGCCACGGTCGAAGGAACGGTAGGCCATTTCCACCACCGCGTCAAATTCGGGCGCGGCGAACTGGAGGACGGGACCGGTCTGGAGGACGATGAAGCGGTAGATGTCGTCCTCGCCCCGCTCGACATAGCCGGCGGCGGCGTGACCGGGAAGCTGCATGACGTGGCTCAGTTTGCCCTGGCGCCGGGTGAGGACCTGGAAGAACTCGGCGAGGTCGTCGCAGTCGCCAATAAGGCGGCCGACCCAGCGCCGCTCCAACGACTGGTAGACGGTCTGGTGGGTGTCCGAATAGCCGTAATGGCTGCCGATGAGGTTCGGCAGTTCCGGCAGGGGCGAGTCGGAACAGTAGCGGAAGAACTGGTGAAAAATAAGGCCGAGTTCACCCGGCGTCGAAAAGGTCTCCGCTGTCGTTGTCAGCCATTCATCCTCGGCCCGGCGCCGCTCGTCCGGGTCGGGATAGCGTTCCGGGGAGAAGTCCGGGCTGTCGACAACGCCGGACAAGGTGGCCAGCCGCACCGGATCGCCCTGATCGTCACGCTGGAGGACGTAGAGGGGATAGTTCCAGCCGGGTGGGCCGATGGTCGGATCGAACCGGCCGCTCGAGTCTTCCGAAATGGCGGCGCTCCACAGTTCGGCGTCGCCGGTGGCGCTCAGGTCGCCGTCCCGGTAAGAGGCGATGAGGCCACGGGTGGCGTGACGGACCGTGGCGAGGCGCGGCACGCCGGACGGACGGGTCTGGTGCCGGCCGGGATAATGTTCCGCCAGCATGAAGGCATAGATGTACCGGGCCGGGAGGGGCGACGAGAACACCGTCTCGTCCCGCGTCTCGAGGCGCCAGGTCAGGCGGGGAATTGTCTCGCCCGTTTCCGGATCCTGGTCGGACTGTCGGCCGGCCGAGATATCGGCTTCCGGCCGGGCGACAGCGTAGAGGCGGCCGTCAGGCAGGTCGACGACGAATTCGTCAAACCCGGCCTCGACTTTGCCGAGGGCTTCCCGGTAGGCCTGGAGAGCGGTTTGAATCGGTTCCGGCATCGGGTCGATGTAGGTCTCGAGGTAATCGGCTTCAATCAACCGCCGGGCAAAGGCGCTGTCGAAATAATCCCGGGGGTCCGGCGCCTCGTAGGTACCGGCGAGGACCGGCCGCAGGGCCTGCCGGAGCTGCGGCGACACGGCCTCGTCCGCCATCACCGCCGCTTCGAGGCGTTTCGCCGCCTGCTGGAAATCGTCGACTAGGCGAAGCGCTTCCACCGGGTGCGGCAGATCGCGGACCGGGAGCAGCCGGCCGAGATAGAACATCCGCCGGCCGCCCGACGGTGCCACCGGATTCGCCAAGGCGGACCCGGACGCCAGCGCCGCCGTTACCGGCTCGCCACTGAGGGCCAGCGGCCCTTCCGGTCCTTCCAGGAGTTCCCACTCCGGGTAGACGGCGCTGTCCACGCCGGCGGCGGCCATCTGTTCGGCCAGTTCGGCGGCCCAGACCAGCGGCTTGTGAAAGAGGAGGGCCCAGCCGCCGTGAAACTGGTACCCGGCAACGCTGGCCCGAAAGGTGTTCTCGTAATCGTTCTCGTCCATTTCCATAAAGGCGGGCATGCCGCCGATGGAAAAGGCCATGCGGGCGGACCGGGTGTCGTAGCGAAACCCGGCCGGATCGACCTCGATGGCATCGTCGTCGAAGGCGGTCCGGAGCATCGACCAGGCGAGGCGGGTGCCGGCGTAGTCCCGGCCCCGGCGCATCTCGGACTGAAGGCGGCCGAACAGTTCCATCCGGGTGGCGAGAAGATCGTCCGCCACCACCCGCGTTTCTTCGATAAGGCCGACCGCCGCCGCCGACAGTTCCTGGTTCGGCGTCGCCGCTTCCCGGGCCTGGCGGATAAAGCCTTCGACCAGATCCTCCTCTTCGTCCTCGGCCCGAGAGAGGATGGTCTTGGCGCTCCGGGTGGCGTCGTCGACAATCCCGGACAGCTCGTCCAACTGGCGGAGGATCGGTT
The DNA here is from genome assembly GCA_020860865.1 of Planctomycetota bacterium. GTDB lineage: Bacteria > Planctomycetota > SZUA-567 > SZUA-567 > SZUA-567 > JAJBSZ01. The sequence goes on from JAJBTL010000301.1 coordinate 15,715, forward strand.
TGTCCTCGGAACCGACAAGGTCGACAGGGCTGTTCGGCAGATCGCCGGCATTGGCCCGGGCCAGCCGGTTCCGGAGATCCCGGTAGCGGTTCAGGGACCGGGCGTCGCCGCTGGCGGCGGCGCTGGCGATGCGGGACGCCTCGAGGCGGAGTTCATCCCGGAGGCGGTTCGTCTGGACGGTGGTAAAGGCGGCGAGTTCCTCGTCGAAAAGGCGCACCGTCGACGACGACAAGGCCGGAGCCAGGGCCCGGCGTTCGGCGGCGGCGCGGGCGGCGGCGTCCTCCGGCGCCATGGCGGCGGCGGCTTCGCGGAGGCGGGCGAGGGACGACTCCACCGCCGACCGCTCCATGGCGACGGCGAGGGCGGTCTCGCTGGACCGGTCGGGACGGCGGCCCCGGAGGACGCCGGCGGTTTCGGCGGCGTCGAGGGCGCGGATGTCGCGGCGGAAGGATTCGAGGTTTTCCTCGCGGCCGAGATAGGTCTCGACCCGTTCCAGATCGGCCTGGTGCGGCGGCGGCGAGGCCGGGAACATGCCGGTTTCACTGCCGACCATATTCCACAGCCGGTCGAACGTCCACAAGCCGCCGCTGTCCCGGAGGATGTCGCCGGCTTCGCGGGCGGCGTCGGCGGAGGGTTTGACTTCGCCTTTCCGCCAGGCATCGTCGGCCCAGCCAAGG
>JAJBTL010000116.1 GCA_020860865.1 Planctomycetota bacterium
GACGCCGGTGGTGGTCTCTTCCGTCACGCCCTTGATGTGCTTGATCCGTTTGGAATACCAGGCCGGATCGGTGGCGAGGTAACGCTTTATTGCCTTGAAGAACGCCACTTCCTCTTCACTGGTCGGATTGTCGAGAACGGACGGATCCTTTTCCGCCTCGACGCCCTTCACCAGAACCATGGTGGCGTCGCCGCCGTCGTCCAGGATCATGTTGGCCGGTTTGTCCTCGGGCCAGTTGAAGAGCTGGTGGGAGTATTCCCAGTACTCGTCCAGGTTTTCGCCCTTATAGGCGAAGACGGGGAAGCCGGCCTTGGCGATGGCGGCGGCGGCGTGGTCCTGGGTCGAGAAGATGTTGCAGCTGGCCCAGCGGAGTTCGGCGCCGAGGGCGGCCAGGGTCTCGATAAGGACGGCGGTCTGAATCGTCATGTGGAGGGAACCGGCGATGCGGCAGCCCTTGAGGGGCTTTTCTTTCCCGTACTTTTCGCGAAGCGCCATCAGGCCCGGCATCTCGGTTTCGGAGATGGACATCTCCTTCCTGCCCCAATCGGCCAACGACAAATCCTTGACATAATAGTCCATGATACGACCTCCATTATATAATGGTCGGAGAGTGCGAGTGCCGTTTTGAAGCGAGCCTGAGGAAAACCCCTGCAGCACTCCTCGCGAAGAATTGAGTATCGGCAGATTTGCTGTCACCTTCTCGTGAAAGCCATGCCTCTGACGGAAGTGAATCCCGGCACCGGCACTAGAATCAAATGATAGTATATCGTCAAAAGCGCTCAACGGCAAGCGGCAAACACGGTAGCGGGGAAATAAAACGGATTTTTAATTGAAAATTTCAATAAAGTAGGTATATTTTCGTTGACGCGGGCTCTCCGCCACCATGCATGTACTTGTTGTCACATCGGGCGCTCCGTGTCGTTCGTCCGGAAAACGTCACCACCGCCGCCGTCCCGCCCGCCTTCCAATAAGGAGAATTACCATGCTCCGTATCGGTATCATCGGTCTCGGCTTTATGGGAAAAATGCATTTCGAGACATACCAGAACCTCGCGAGCGCCGCCACCGTCACCGCCATCGCCGACGTCGATCCGCGTAAGCGTGCGGGCGACTGGTCCGGCATCGGCGGCAACATCGCCACCGCCGGCACCGGCCGGGTCGACCTCGGTGGCATCCGCACCTACGAAAACGCCGACGACCTTATCGCCGACCCGAATGTCGATGTCGTCGACATCACCCTCCCGACCTATCTCCACTGCGAATACACCCTGAAGGCCCTCGCCGCCGGCAAGCACACCCTGTGCGAAAAGCCGATGGCGGCCGACCCCCCTCGAGGCGGACCGAATGGTCGACGCCGCCCGCCACTCCGGCCGCCTGCTCCTTATCGGCCAGTGCTTCCGCTTCTGGCCGGCCTATGTCAAGGCCCGGGAACTCGTCGCCGCCGGCACCTACGGCCGGGTGGTGACGGCCCGCTTTCAGCGCTATTCGACCCTACCCCTGTGGAGTTGGGAAAACTGGCTCCGGGACCCGGAAAAGAGCGGCCTCGCCGCGATGGACCTCCACATCCATGACACGGATTATATCGCCCACCTGTTCGGTCCGCCAAAGGCGGTGACGTCGTTCGGCGCCGGCGAAGACCCGCACGGCTTCGACCACATCCTCACCCGCTACCAGTACGACGACGACCTCCTCGTCACCGCCGAGGGCGCCTGGGAATACGCCCCCGGCTTCCCGTTTAGCATGACCTTCGCCATCCATATGGAAAAAGCCAGCCTCGACTTCGCCGCCGACGGTTCCCTCACCCTCTACCCGACCGGCGGCGAGGCGGAAAAGCTCCAGATCGACGCCGCCAGCGGCTACTGGCATGAGATGGTGCATTTCCTCGACTGCATGGAAAAAGGAACGCCGTCTACCATTCTTACTCCCGAATCGGCCAGGGACAGCGTCCACCTCGTCGCCGCGGAAATCGAATCGGCCCGGAGCGGTCGCCCGGTGAACTTGTAGAACTTCTGCGCGACTTCATTTGTAGACAAAATTACCGAGCGAATATATGTTAGTAATGACACGATTTAGAATTTCTTGAGAAGCTTTCTCATACCATCTATTTCGGCGACACCTTCCTGGTCGGCGGCAACGAAAACAGTCAAATAACGCCCGTTGGAAGGCGCTTTTTCATTTCTACAAAATGTACACAGCCCTCCCTGACCGGTGTCCCGGCCAGGGATTTTCAATTTCTAATTTTGCATTTCATAACCATTTTAGTGTTCTCATCGCACGTCAATTCCGATTGCATCTAATCGTGACGACGCTATACTCGATTACATCTAAAACACGAAGCCGTCCTAATAGATTCAAAGGCAAAACAAAGGAGTCCCCGAATGCTATGGCAATCGACATTCCAGTGCAATATCCCCCATATCGACGCCCAACACATGGCCCTCTTCGACTATATTGAAAAACTCGGCAACAAGCACGGAGACATTTCCCGCATTCCCGAGACCGTCGACTTCCTCGAGACCTATGTCCGCGAACATTTCGCCGACGAGGAAAGCCTCCACCAGCAGTCCCGGTATCCCCGCGCCCTCGAGCACCAGCGCCAGCACGCCGCTTTTATCAATGTCGTGGCGAAGGTGAAAAAGGAATACCTCGCCTCCGGCCACAACCTGTCCACCCTGATGGAAATGAACCACGCCATGGTCGCCTGGCTGAGCCAGCACATCCTGAACGCGGACAAGGCCTACGCCATCTTTTTCCACGAACTTCCAAGCACTAAGAAGCGGGCGCTCAGGCTGCCGCACCGGCCATGGATTCCGGAGTCGAGCCAATCGTTCTACGAAAAAGTCACCGGCATCCGGCAAAAGACCGACACCTCCATCATGACGGAAGGAAAGCTCCGATCCGGCGGCCAGACCACCCGCGTCTTCGGAGCGTCCTGGACCGACGCCATGCTCTGCGGCATTCCCGCCATCGACGAACAGCACAAGGAGCTGTTTCGCCAACTCGACATCCTCCGGGACGGCAACAATCGCGACCGCATCCCCAATGTCCTCCGTTTTCTCGCCGACTACGTGGTCAAACATTTTAACGACGAGGAATCGCTCCACCTCCGGTCGCGCTACCCCCGGGCGGCGGAGCACCGAAAACTCCACGAAGAATTTGTCAAAACCTTCCTATCCCTAAAAGAGAAGTACGACAAATCCGGCGGCGACTTCGCCACGGTCATGGAGCTGAACAAGGTGGTTTTCGACTGGCTGAAAACGCACGTCATGAAGGTGGACATGCAGTTCGCAAACTACTATTTGGATCTGAACAAAGAAAACGCGTAGAGACGTATCGAGAAACTTCTCACCAACGGCCACAGCGGAGATATACCCATTCCAGACAACCGCCCGACTTGGTGAACGTTCCCGGCATATGCGCGGCGAGGCGGTCGGCGGCCCGGGCTTTTCCGAAATATCCCGCCTTGCCGCCGAAACGCGGGGATAACCGGGACGCCGTTACAGTAATGTACCGGTACGGTACCGTACCGGGGGAGAGGGGGACCGGCATGGCGGTCCGAGGCGCGGCACAGCTTCCATCTTGAAATAATCCGCACCCGGGAGTATCGTACAGGTGCGCCCGCTGTTCCGCCACCATGCCCACAAAAGGAGCCGTCATGGCCGCCACGCTCACGCAACGCCGGAACGTCCTCCCTCTCCGCGAGACCCTGACCGTCGCGCCGGCCGAAGGCGAGGTCCATATCCATTGGCTCGGCCAGTCCGGCTTTGTCATCCGGACGATGAATGAAACGGTCGTCATCGACCCGTATCTCTCCGACGCGTTGGCGGAAAAACACCAGGACGACCACTTCACCCACGAACGGATGATGCCGCCACCGATAGGCGCCGACGAACTGCGCGGCATCGATTTCCTCTTCGCCACCCACGACCACACGGATCACCTCGATTCCGAAGGCGTCGGCGCCATCCTGTCTAACAACCCGACCTGCCGTTTCGTCTGCCCGGCGTCGATTGTCAAAACCGCTGAAAAACGCGGCGCCGACCCGGCCCGGATTATCGCCATGCGGGACTTCGAAAAAATCACCCTGGGCGGCTTCGAAGTTGAGATGCTCCCATCCGCCCACGAGGAAATCGTCCGGGACGAAAACGGCGTCACCACATTCGCCGGCTTCGTTCTCGGCCTCGGCGGACAACGGCTCTACCATTCCGGTGACTGCGTCCCCTTCCCGGACCAGCCCGCCATGGTGGCGGAGCGCCACCCGAACGTCGTCCTTCTCCCGGTCAACGGCCGCGACGCCGTCCGCGCCAGCCACGACATTCTCGGGAACTTCACCGTCACCGAAGCGGCCGACCTCGCCCTCCAGGTCTCGGCCTCGCACCTCATTCCCCACCACTTCGGCATGTTCGATTTCAACACCGTTTCCCGGGAACACATCGTCCAGGAGCTTGAACCCTACAAGGCGAGAGGCCTCGAGTACTGCCTGCCCGATGTGGCGACGACAATAGTCGTCACGACGTAAACGAACGGGTCACCGTAGCCAAAACGCTCCCGCACCTGAACGAAACCCCGCGTCACCGCACCGGGGTTTCGATTGTGTGATTCACGAATCGTCACCCGATAACCGCATCGCCCAACCCGACCGCGCTTTCCCTCCCGCCGGTTTTCCGGTATATATTCCGGTATACGAAGGAACACAAGTCCGCGCAGCAGTACCGCATAATTTCGTCTGGTCTTTTTTTTCGGAACCTTGCCGACAGTACGGGGATATGTCATGACAAACGAAGACAGTAAAATTGCCATTACGGAAGGCGCAACCGCTCTCGGTATCGAACTCGGATCAACCCGCATCAAGGCCGTCCTGGTCGGGCCGGACCATTCGCCCATCGCCTCCGGCAGTTTCGATTGGGAAAATCGCCTGGAAAACGGCTTCTGGACCTACGACCGGGACGACGGCTGGCCCGGCATGCGTCAGGTATGCGCCAGCCTCAGTGAAGACGACCAGGCCCGGTACGGCGTGACGCTGGACACGGTCGGCGCCATCGGCGTATCTGCCATGATGCACGGCTACCTGCCGTTCGACAAGGCCGGCAACCAACTGGCCGCCTTCCGCACCTGGCGTAACACCACGACGGAACCGGCGGCGGCGGCGCTGTCCCAAGAACTCGATTTCAACATCCCCCAACGCTGGAGCGTCGCCCACCTCTACCAGGCCATTCTCAACAACGAACCGCACGTCAAGGACATCGCCTTCCTTACCACCCTTGCCGGTTATGTCCACTGGAAGCTTACCGGCGAACAGGTCCTCGGCGTCGGCGACGCCTCCGGCCTGTTCCCCATCGACAGCGTCACCGGCGACTACGACGAAGGCATGGTCAAAAAGTTCGACGCGCTTATAGGGAAACAGGGCTACGGCTGGACCCTCAAATCCATCCTGCCAAAAGTGCTCTCGGCCGGCGTCCCGGCCGGCGTTCTCTCCGAGGCCGGCGCCCGCCTCCTCGACCCGGACGGGCGCCTCAAGGCCGGTATCCCCCTGTGTCCGCCGGAAGGCGACGCCGGCACCGGCATGGTGGCGACGAACAGCGTCGCGCCGCACACCGGGAACGTCTCGGCCGGCACGTCCATTTTCGCCATGGTCGTACTGGAAAAAAGCCTGTCCCGGCGTTATGTCGAAATCGACATGGTCACCACCCCCGCCGGCAAGCCGGTCGCCATGGTCCACTGCAACAGTTGCACCTCCGACCTCGACGCCTGGGTCGGCCTGTTCGGGGAACTTCTCGGCACCGTCGGCGCCGCCGTATCGAAAAGCCAATTGTACGACACCCTCTACAATAACGCGCTCGATGGCGCGGCCGACGGAGCCGGCATGGTATCGTACAACTACTACTCCGGGGAACCGATAACCGGCCTCGACAATGGCATCCCGCTCTTTGTCCGCCCGCCGGACAGCCCGTTGTCCCTCGGGACGTTTGTCCGCGTCCTCCTCTACTCCACCGTCGCCACCCTGAAAATCGGCATGGACATCCTGACGGACAAGGAACACGTCACCCTGGCGAAACTGCTCGGCCACGGCGGCCTGTTCAAGACGAAGGGCGTCGGCCAGCGCATCATGGCGGCCGCCCTCGACGTGCCGGTGGCGGTGATGGAATCCGCCGGCGAAGGCGGCGCCTGGGGCATCGCCCTCCTGGCCGCCTATATGAAGGGGAAAAACGCCGGAGAGGATCTGGACACCTTCCTCGCCAACGCCGTCTTCGCTTCCGCGAAGGAGGATACGGTCAAGCCCGTCGCCGCCGACCGGGAAGGCTTCCTCCGGTTTATGGACAATTACGTCCGCGCCCTTCCGATTGAAAAAGCGGCGGGCGAGTACGGCGCCGACAATCAGAAATAAGGAAACGTCTGGCCGGTATTCACGCTGATCACAACAACGACCGCCAGCCGCCGCGCGCTGTTGGCGGTCGTTTATTCAAAGGGGCAACGAGGAACGTTATGAAGAAGATGGAAGATATAGTCGGCCTCAAGATAAAGAAGGTGGGAAACCTTCTTGAACGGTACATGCTCGGTGTTAAGGCGAAAATCGAGAAGGAGGTCGGCGAGACGAAAAAAAAAATCAGCGCCATGCAGGGCCAGATAATGATGTACCTGTACCACACCGGCAAAAAAAACCGGCGTTCTCCAGAAGGAAATAGAAACGAAGTTCGACATCCGCAGTTCCACCGCCGCCATCCTCCTCGACCGCATGGAAAAGAACGGGCTCATCACCCGGGAAATAAGCCCGGATGACGTCCGGAGAAAACGAAAAGTGGTGCGCCTGACTGAAGCCGCCCTGAGGCGGTTACCGGTGGTGCACGCTGAAATCGTGGCGGCCGAACGCCGCATTACGAACGGTCTCAGCAAGCAGGACATCGCCGATATACACCGGATTCTCGATAAAATTGCCGAAAATTTGTCCTGACCCATCCCGGTGGCAAACCCCCGCGACACCCGTCTTTACACGGCACCGGCAGCCATCCCGCCGAACACGAATCAACATTTTTCCAAAAAATCCTGTTGATACCCCGTGAATCGATCGATATATTACTAGCCATCTAGCATTGATACTAGATAGCTAACAATAAAGGACGACGAAAACCATGATGGAGGAGAGGAACATCGCGGTGGCGATTAAAAACCTGGCCAACCAGTTCCACCGCTACATGAATGCGAGGAAAAGCGAAGCGGTCGGCCTGACTGGCGGCGATTTCGACCAGGTGACGGACATCCAGGCCCGGATAGTGAGTTACCTTTTCGAGCACCAGGGCGACGAACCGGTCTACCAGCGGGATATTGAAAAATGCTTCAACATCAGGCGCTCCACCGCCACCAACACCCTGAAGCGCATTGAGCGAAACGGCCTCATCCGCCGCGCCCCCAGCGATGAAGACGCCAGGATGAAGGTCATCACCCTTACCGCCCGGGCCAGGCGGCTGTACCCGAGAGTCCGGGAGGAAATCGAAAAAGCCGAACGGCAGGCGGCGAAAAACCTGTCCGACGTGGAATTGGCCCTATTTTTCCGAGTCATCGACACAATGTCCAAAAACATCAATTAAAGAAGAGTCGAACGAGCGTCACCATTTTTTTTACCTTTAATGCTAGACGGCTAGGTTCAAAATTACATAACCCGGCCGGACATCGAGCACCTGTCCACATTTGAAAAGAGGACCGACATGACACCCACACTTTTACGTCCCGCCCTTCTCGCCCTTTGCCTCGGCTTCCTCGCCGTCTCCGCCCACGGCGGCCAGCCCGGAGCCGTCGTTCCCGCCGTCAACGTCGAGACCGTCCGCACCGTCGCCCAGTCGAACCCGAAAACCTACATTGGCACGGTCAGCGGTTCGGAAACGGTCGGCATCGTCGCCCGCGTCTCGGGCACGCTCTGGAACGTCGCGTTCCAGGAAGGCACCATCGTCCGGAAAGGTGACGTCCTGTTTGAAATCGAGGATACGATTTACAAGGCGAACGTCGCTGTGGCCCGCGCCCGCATCATGCAGGCCAAGGCCAATTTCGAACTGGCCCGGAAGGATCACGAGCGAAACGTCAACCTCCTCGCCGAGAAGGCCATTTCCGCCCAGTCCTTCGACACCACGGACGCCACCCGCCTTCTCCGGGAAGCGGAACTCGAGGAGGCCGAAGCCAACCTCGTCCTTATGGAACAGGACCTCGCCTACTGCCGCATCGTCTCGCCCCTCACCGGCCGTATCGGCGAGAAGCTCTACAGTGAAGGCAATTACATTACACCGTCACTCGGCGTCCTCGCCACCATCGTCACCTACCAGCCGGTCAAGGTCCAATTCTCCATGAGCGAGAGCGATTATTTCCGCTACTTCACCGGCCACGACCAGATGAACGGCATCGCCGTCGACATCCTCCGCGCCAACGGCCGGGAGTACGCCGGTTCGGCCGAAGTGTCCTTCGTCGACAACCGGGTGGACGACCGCACCGACACCATCATGATAACCCTCGAATGCGACAACCCGGAAGACCAGCTCCTCCCCGGCGGCTATGTCCAGGTCCGCCTGGCCGAACGCTACGACGAGCCGATCCCGGCCGCCGCCGTGTCCGCCTTCATGACTGACGGCGCCAACCACTACGTCTACGTCGTCACCGGGAACAACACGGTTGAACGCCGCGTCGTCCGGATTGGCGACCTGGTCGGCCGCTACCAGACCGTGCTGGAAGGCCTCGAGCCCGGGGAACGGGTGATAATCGGCGGCATGAACAAGGTCGTGCCCGGCGCCGCAATCAATCCCGTCCTTAGTGGTGAATAGGCGATAAAGACCGCAGCGTCCGTAAAGACATCGTCGTCAGGTGGAAATGGAACCGCGACGCAACCGGCGGGCAGTGCTTTTCGCCTCGCCATACCTTTGGAGAATCACAATGTTTTCAGCGACTTTCATCCGCCGGCCGCGCTTCGCCATCGTCATCTCACTTTTCCTTCTCCTCGCCGGCGGCATCTGCGCCTTCATACTCCCGGTGACGGAATACCCGTCCATTTCCCCGCCGACCATCATGGTCATCGGCGCCTACCCGGGCGCCAGCGCCCAGGTCATCGCCGACACCGTCGCCGCCCCTCTCGAGAGCGAAATCAACGGCGTCGAGGACATGGTCTACTATTCGTCCACGTCGGACAATAGCGGCAACTATTCCCTCAACATCACCTTCGAGTCCGACGCCGACGCCGACATGGCCCTCGCCAATGTCAATACCGCTGTCAAGCGGGCCGAACCGCTCCTGCCTACCGAGGTGGTCAATAACGGCCTCGGCGTCGTCAAGCGTTCCCCGGCCATCGTCGCCATCCTCACGTTTTCCAGCACGAACCCGGAACACGACGAAGTTTTTATCTCGAACTACGTCGACATCAACGTCAAGGACGCCGTGACCCGTATCGACGGCGTCGGCCAGTGCGTCATCTTCGGCGAAAAGAAGTACTCGATGCGCGTCTGGCTCGACCCCCACAAGATGCGGGCGATGAACATCGGCTACTCGGAAGTCTCCGGCGCCATCGCCAGCCAGAACGTCCAGGCCGCCACCGGTTCCGTGGGAACGGAAGCGTCCAGCCAGTTCATGCAGTTCAAGGTCGACACGAAGGGCCGTCTTTCGACAGTTGACGAGTTCGCCAATATCATCGTCCGCTCCGGAGACAAGGGCCGCCAGGTCAAGCTCTCGGACATCGCCCGCATCGAACTCGGTTCCGAAAACTACAAGGGCTTCGGCTCCCAGGACGGCAACAAGTCGGTCCTCCTCGCCATCTTCATGCTGAACGACGCGAACGCCCTGAAGCTGTTCAGCGAAATGACGGCTGTCGTCAGCGAACTGGCGGAAAGCTTCCCCGAAGGCCTCAAATGGGACGTCGGCTACGACTCCACCAAGTTCGTCCGCGTCACCATGCGGGAAATCATCCAGACCCTCATCCTCACCTTCATCCTGGTCGTCGTCATCACCTACGTCTTCCTCCAGGACTGGCGCGCCACCCTGGTGCCGATGGTCGCCATCCCGGTGTCCCTTGTCGGAACGTTCCTGGTCCTCTATCTCCTTGGCATGAGCATCAACACCCTCAGCCTGTTCGCCCTCATTCTCGTCATCGGGTCGGTCGTCGACGATGCCATCTGCGTGGTCGAAAGCTGCATGCGGCTTATCCAGGAAGAGAAGATGAGCCCGTACGACGCCGCTATGAAGACGATGGGGCAACTCAGTGGCGCCCTTATCGCCACCACCCTCGTCGTCGTCGCCGTCTACCTCCCCATCGGTTTTTACGGCGGCATGGTCGGCAATATCTACAAGGAATTTTCCGTCACCATGTGTATCCCCCTCTGCCTGTCGACGGTGTGCGCCCTGACCCTCAGTCCGGACATCTGCGCCCTTATTCTCCGGGATCCGGGCAAACCGAAGGGTTTCTTCAAGTACTTCAACAAGGCCCTCAACTGGACGCGGAACGGTTACCTCAAGGTCGGCGGTTTCCTCGCCCGGCGCCTCGTCCTCACGGCTGTCCTCTTCGCCGTCATCGCCGCCCTAAACCCGATTGTCTTCAAGAGCATCCCCTCCGCCTTCGTCCCGAATGAAGACAAGGGCGCGATATTCTGCGATGTCATCCTGCCGGCCGGCGCCGCCCTCGCGCGGACGGAATCGGTTCTTGAAAACTTCTACGGCATGGTGAAGGACATCCCCGGCGTCGCGACGATCATTTACGTGCCGGGCCACACCATGACCGCCGGCGAAGGCGAAAACGTGGGCATGTTCGTCCTCATGCTTGACGACTGGTCGGAACGGACCACGCCGGACCTGAGCCTGTCCGCGATTCAGGCCGAAGTGAACCGCTACGCCGCCACCATCGCCGACGCCTCCGTCACCGTTTTTTCGCCGCCCCCGATTATGGGTCTCGGCGCCACCGGCGGCGTCACATTCTCCCTGATGGCGACCGGTTCGCAGACGGCTGTCGAACTGTCACAAACGACCGGCTACCTTCTCGCGAAGATAATGGAGTCCGGGAAGGCTCTCTACTGCTTCACCTCCTTCGACGCGAACACGCCGATGATCAGCCTGAACCTCGACCGGGCCAAGGCGGAAGCGCTCCAGGTGCCAGTCAGTTCCGTCTTCAACACGCTCCAGACTCAGCTCGGTTCCATCTACGTGAACGACTTCAACCTCTACAGCAAGACCTACAAGGTCAAGGTCCAGTCGGAACGCGATTTCCGCGAGAACGCCAACGTCATCGGCCAGTTGACCGTCACCTCGAGTAACGACGCCTCCGTCCCCATGAGCGCCATCGCCACCCTCGACTGGACCGTCGGTCCGCGCCAGTCCGAGCGGTTCAACATGTTCCAGTCGGCCGGGATAAATATCCAGGCGGCGCCGGACGTCAGTTCCGGCGAGATGATGGCGCTCGTGCAGGATCTCGTCCGGGACGAACTCCCGTCCGACTACCGCGTCGGCTGGACCAACATGAGTTACCAGGAATCGCAGAACGAAGGAAAGATCGTCTGGATTCTCCTCTTCTCCCTCGTCCTTGCCTACCTGTTCCTCGTCGCCCAGTACGAGAACTGGACCATGCCCATATCCGTCATCCTCTCGGTGGCGACGGCGACCCTCGGCGGCATGATTGCCCTGAAGTTCTACGGAAAGTCCATGGACATCTACTGCCAGCTCGGCCTCCTCATACTTGTCGGCCTCACCGCCAAGACCGCCATCCTCATGGTCGAGTACTCGAAGCAGGAACGCGACAACGACGTGCCGCTTCTTGAAGCCGCCCTTACCGGCATGCGGATACGTTTCCGGTCCGTCATGATGACCGGCCTGTCGTTCGTCATCGGCGTCCTCCCGATGGTCGCCGCCACCGGCGCCGGTTCCGCCAGCCGCCAGGCCATTGGCCAAACGACGTTCTGGGGCATGTCTGTCGCGATGGTTGTCGGCATGATGTTCATTCCGGCCCTGTACATCATCTTCCAGCGCATGGCGGAGAGGGTGATGACGTTCATCCAGCGGAAGTTCGGCAAGCCGCCGGTTTCCGGCCGGTTCACCAGGCGGTTCGTCCCGAAGAACTGAGGACGCCGACATCGCGCCGAAAAAAAAGAGCCGCCAAGGGTTGCCGTCCTTGGCGGTTCACTTTTTACATAAGGATCATGGCCGATACGGCTACCTATTTCACATAGGTAATCCACACCCCGCCGCCGCCGACCTTCTTGACATCCTTCAGGGTAAACCCAACGGCGTCGGGCACGGAGTCATCGCCAAACGCCTCAAACGTCGTGTGCGCGTCGGACCCGCCGTCCACGCCCGGAATGACGAGCCAACTGATTTCATCAATCAGCCCCTGGCCAAGAAACGACCCGTTGATAACGCCGCCGCCTTCCAGGAGAATCTTTTCAATGGAAAACAACTTCTTCAATTTCGCCGCGACAACGCTGAAATCCAGCGTTTCCCTGCCGCCAAAAATGTAGGAAATTTTCCTGTCCCGAAGATAGGCGAGATACTCGTCCGAAACATTTTCCGCCAAAACTTCGACAACGTGATCGTCGTCGATGAAGTTCTTCGGCCAGCCCAGCCTGCCGTGGGAATCGATGGCGACGGCGAAGCGCCGGGCGTCGGGAACGGCGACATAGTCGTCGCGTCCCAGCGGTTCAGCCGGTTTCTTCGACAGGTCCGGAGCGAGGCCGTCCGTGAAATTCTCTTCCATCGTCACCCGCCCGCACAGCCAGGCGTCGGCGTCGTATTCCCGGTGGATGCGTTCGTACTCGTCGTTGGCCGGCCATGACTTTTCGAAAAACTTCCCGGTGGTCTTGCCGTCGATGGATGTCACCATGTGACATATGATGTACGGTCTGTCCATTTCCATTCTCTCCTTGTTGTTCCCCCTCATTCTCCGCCCGCCACCGTGGTGGCGGATAGGCGGGTCACTGTTCACCCTTGTACCACACATCCCGCCGCCATGCCAGGCGCCACCACGTCATCGCTTCCACGCCGCGCACAGCCGCGCCGCCGCTTTCCGGAGAGCGTCCTCGGAAAGCCCGCCATAGCCGGCAATGACGCAATGGGTCTCGCCGGTCGGGTTTTGATAAAACCCGGACAAGCCGAACACGGCGACGCCGTTGTCCGCCGCCCGCTTGATTAGCGTCTTCTCGTGCAACCCGGTGGTGGACGACAGGAGAAGATGCAATCCGGCCTCGGCCCCCCGCATCCGTATCCGCGACGCCAGCGGCCGCAGTCCGTCGACAAGCGCGTTCCGCCGCCGTTTGTACTTTGTCCGCATGCGGTTCAGGTGGCGTTCGTAATGACCGCCAAGGATGAACCGGAGAAGCGTCCGCTGTTCGAACCCGGACACGGTGCACGAATAGAGGTTCCGCCGTGCCCAATACACTTCCATCAGCCGGGCCGGCAGCACCATGTAGGCGATGCGGAGAGACGGCGTCAGCGTCCGGGCGAAGGTGTTGAAGTAGATGACCCGTTCGCTTTCGCCAAGACTGTGAAGGGCCGGCGCCGGTTTAAGGGAATAGCGGTAGTCGCTGTCGTAGTCGTCTTCAATAATGTACCGGTCGGCGGCGGCATTGGCCCAGGCGAGGAGGTCGAGGCGGCGCTTTATGCTCATGACCTGGCAGAGGGGAAACTGGTTTGACGGCGTCAGCACGGCAACGCTGGCTCCGGATCGCCGCAGTTCGTCCACCGCCATCCCTTCCGTATCGACGTTGACGCAAACATACGGCACGCTCCGGCTCTGGAGCGTCCGGGCCAGCATGGCGTAGCCCGGTTCCTCGATGGCGAATTTCCCGTGCGGCAACAGTTCACTGACCATGCCGAGAAGGTAGGTCGTCCCGGCGCCGATGACGATCTGCTCGGGCGATACCGTCATGTTCCGGTAGTCAAGAAGGTAGGCGGCGATGGCCTCCCGCAGTTGCCGGTCGCCCTGCGGATGCATGTCCTGAACAAGCCTGGCATGGTCGGCCCGGAGGCTGTCCCGCATGAGCCGGCTCCAGGTAGCGAACGGAAACGACGCCGTGTCGACCGCGTTGTTCCGAAGAACATACCGTCCCGGCCGCGCCAGCCTGTCCGGTTCCGCCGCCGGCGGGTCGACCGGGACATGCGCCTTGCCGCCCGGCCGGGCGGACAGCCGCATGGCGTAATACCCCCGCTTCTCCACGGACTCGATAAACCCCTCCGCCTGCAACTGCGCGTAGGCGTTTTCCACCGTGTTCAAACCGATGGACAGGTGGCTGGCCAATTTCCGCTTGGACGGCAGCCGCTCGCCCCGGGCGATGGTCCCCGAGACGATGGCGGCCTTTATATGGCTGTACAATTGTTCGTATTTCGGCTGTTTCGCCGATTCATCGAAGGTCAGCGTGATCATAATCTGGGTCCATCAGAAAGTTCCATTCTGGCCCTTGTGGACAGGTCAGTTTTATCATACCGTAAGCCCACGGAAAACGCAAAGGCGGCGATGCCACGGCGGATTTTTAACAGGAGAGAAGAGGAGAACCGCGATGGGCGAGGACAGAACAGAAATCAACCGGAATTTGGCCCAGATGCTGAAGGGCGGCGTCATCATGGACGTCTCGAACCCGGAACAGGCGAAGATTGCCGAAGCGGCCGGCGCCTGCGCCGTGATGGCCCTGGAGCGCATCCCGGCGGACATCCGCGCCGCCGGCGGCGTGTCCCGGATGAGCGATCCGAAAATGATCCGGGGCATCCAGGAGGCGGTCAGTATTCCCGTCATGGCCAAGGTCCGCATCGGCCACATCGCCGAGGCCCGGATTCTCCAGGCCATCGGCATCGACTACGTGGCCGAAAGCGAAGTCCTGTCGCCGGCCGACGACGTCCACCACATCGACAAGACCGCCTTCAAGGTGCCGTTCGTCTGCGGCGCCAAGGATCTCGGCGAAGCGCTCCGGCGCATTGCCGAAGGCGCCACCATGATCCGGAGCAAGGGCGAACCCGGCACCGGCGACATTGTCCAGGCCGTCCGCCACATGCGGAAAATCTCGGCCCAGATGCGGACCCTCGCCGCCCTCCGGGAGGACGAACTCTTCGAAGCGGCCAAGCAACTGGCAGCCCCCATTGATCTCGTACAATACGTCGCCGCCAACGGAAAACTACCCGTCGTCCTCTTCGCCGCCGGCGGCGTCGCCACTCCGGCCGACGCGGCGTTGATGATGCAGCTTGGCGCCGAAGGCGTGTTTGTCGGGTCGGGCATCTTCAAGTCGGGCGACCCGGCCAAACGCGCCGCCGCCATCGTCAAGGCCGTGACGAACTACGAGGACGACGCCATGCTGGCCGCCCTTTCGGAGGATCTCGGCGAAGCCATGGTCGGCATCAACGAACAGGAAATCGCCCTCCTCATGGCGGAGCGGGGCAAATGAGAACACTCCCGACAACCGTCGGCGTCCTCGCCCTGCAGGGCGCCTTCCGGGAACACGTCCAGGCCCTCGGCCGCCTTCCCGGCGTCGCCACGAGGGAAATCCGCCAGCCTGCCGACTTCAGTCCCGACCTTGCCGGCCTGGTCATCCCCGGCGGTGAAAGCACGGTCATGGCCAAGCTCCTCGCCGATCTCGGCCTCCTTGGCCCGGTCCGGCAGGCGGTGCGGGACGGCCTCCCGACATTCGGCACCTGCGCCGGCCTTATCCTTCTCGCCCGCGACATCGACGGCGCCCCGAACGACCGCATCGCCACACTTGACGTCACGGTCAAACGAAACGCCTACGGCCGGCAACTCGACAGCTTCGACACACACGGACGCTTCGGCGACAAGGCCGACGTCCCGATGATCTTCATCCGGGCGCCCGGCATTACCCGGATCGGCGCCAACGTCCGCGTCCTGTCCGAGGTCGACGGCGTCCCGGTGGCGGTGCGTCAGGACAACATCCTGGCCACCGCCTTCCATCCGGAACTAACCCCGGACGACCGTGTCCACTGGTATTTTATCGACATGGTAAGAGATGCTGACGCAATTGTAGGGAATGTATTTTGTGAGACGAGGAGAGAGAGGAGAATCGACTAGTAGGTAGTATCACCAAATTACATGCACGTCATAATTCTGGAATACCGCGTCCTTCGTAATCAAGGTTAAATCCGCGGTTTGGGCTTGGGCTATAAGCATTCGGTCAAAAGGATACCGATGGTGCCATGGAAGCATTTCAACAGCCAAAACAAG
>JAJBTL010000272.1 GCA_020860865.1 Planctomycetota bacterium
ACCTTTGCGTCGTCCCGGAGGTCGACGCCGGAGACATTCTCCACCGGTATCACCGCCGCCTCGCCCGGGAGGAGGTCGTCCTTGATCGTGACCTCGTAACGGCGGCGCCGGTTCAGGGCGTCAATGACATCGGCGGCGACATCGAGGAAAACAACCTCCCATCCGGCCCGGGCGTACAACTGGCCGATAAGGGATCTGCCGATATTGCCGGCACCGAATTGTGCGAGGAGTTTGGCCATGTTTGAACCTCCATGAGTGGCGAGTATGCTACCAACGTTAGGATTTTACCGATAATCATGCAAGGCCGGGAGCCGGTTATTCTTCGGTTTTCCAAGATTTTCCATGCATGAGTTGGTCGTCGCGTTGATATAATTGTCGTAACCATTCATCAGGGCAAAAGAGTTCACGCCTCCGATCCACCCTTCACCTGCCCGCTTTCTCCGGAGGGACGACGAGGCAACGCGACAGTGACATGTAATGGAGTGGGTACGCGTGAAGTTATTTCCCGCGTTGCCTGAAGGAATGCCGATTGACACGCGGCGCGGTTTGTCTAAAGATACAGATAGGGCGAGTCGCGGAAGGCCCTGAAGGAGCCGGCTGGACCATGGAACCTTGTGAAAACGAGTCATTGGAAGGGCCGGACAGTACCCGGTCCGAGCCTGTATCGTGCCAGGAACGTCTTGATGCCCGGCCGCGTCCGTGCCACATGGCCGGCACCGCGCCGCCGTTTACGGAAAGCGAACGGTCCCAGGAATTCCGCCGCCGCTTCTTCCCGGATGCCAGCGCCGCCGATTGGAGCAATTGGCACTGGCAGCTCCACAACACCCTCAAAAACGTCTACGAACTGGATCGGGTCATCGGCCTGACGGACGACGAAAAAGCGGCCATGACCGGCGCCGCCGGCGGCTTGCCGACGTCCATCACGCCGTACTACGCCTCCCTCATCGACGCCTCAAATCCCGCCGACCCCTTGCGCCGCGCCACTATTCCGACCACGGACGAACTGGTCGAATCCCCCGGCGAAGCCGCCGATCCGCTTGGCGAGGAAAACCAAAGCCCGATCCCCGGGCTGATTCACCGCTATCCCGACCGCGCCCTGTTCCTGGCGACGGAATACTGCTCGTCCTACTGCCGCTACTGCATCCGTTCGCGCCTCGTCGGTCAGGCCGAACGGAAACGCTACTGCATCGGCAATTGGCAAAAGGCTGTACAATACATTAAAGAAACGCCCGCCATCCGCGATGTCATCGTCTCCGGTGGCGATCCCCTGACCCTCCCGGACGAACCCCTCGAATGGCTCCTCATGAGCCTTCGCTCGATTCCGCACGTCGAGGTCATCCGTATCGGCACGAAGACCCCGGCCGTTCTGCCGATGCGCATCACCGGGACGCTCCTCCGCGTCCTCCGCCGGGCGAACCCGCTGTGGGTCAGCCTCCACTTCACCCATCCGGCCGAACTCACGCCGGAAACGGGCGAAGCCTGCGCCCGCCTGGCCGACGCCGGCCTGCCGCTTGACAGCCAGACCGTCCTCCTGAAAGGCGTCAACGACGACGTTCCGACCATGCGGTCCTTGATGACCGGACTGATGAAGGTCCGCGTCCGGCCGTATTATCTCTACCAGTGCGATCCGATTCTCGGGAGCGCCCACTTCCGGACACCGGTCGAAACCGGCCTGGACATTATTCGCGGCCTCCGTGGCCACGTCTCCGGTTATGCCGTGCCGCAGTACGTCATTGACGCGCCGGGCGGCGGCGGCAAGATACCGCTTCTCCCGGAATACGTCACCGGCCGCGACCGGGGCGACATCCTTCTCCGGAACTTCCGGGGTTGTGATTACCGTTATCCCGACGTCATGTAAACCGGGCTCAGTTACACGACACCATTACCGGGCCGGCATCGCCTTACCCGCGAATGTCGGCCCGACGATACTGGACCGCCTCAAGGAGGTGGTCCGTTTCTATATCAGGGCTGTTCGCCAGATCGGCAATCGTGCGGGCGACCTTGAGGATGCGCCCGTAGGCGCGGGCGGACAAGCCGTATTCCCGGATGGCGGCCCGGAGCAGGCTTTCCCCTTCCGGCGTCAGGTGGCAAAATTCCTCCACTTCCCGGGGACCCATGTTGGCGTTGGCCGGGATGTTCCGTCCGGCAAAGCGTTTTTCCTGAATTGCCCGCGCCGCCAGCACCCTGGCCCTCAGAGCCGCCGACGTTTCGCCGCCGCGCTTTTCCATCAAGCGTTCGTGATCGACCGGCGGCACTTCGACATGAAGATCGAAACGGTCAAGGAGCGGCCCGGAAATCTTCCCGATATACTTCGCCACCTGGTTGGCGCCGCAGCGGCACAACCGGCGCGGATCGCCCCGCCGCCCGCACGGGCAAAGGTTCATGGACATGACAAGAAGGACGCGGGCCGGAAACGTCTCCGCCCCCGAAGCCCGGCTTATCGTGATTGCCCCGTCCTCGAGGGGCTGGCGAAGCGTCTCCAGGAGGTTCCGGGGAAACTCCGGCGCCTCGTCCATAAAGAGGACGCCGTTATGGGCAAGAGAAATCTCTCCCGGGCGCGGCACCGTGCCGCCGCCGACCAGCCCGGGCATGCTGGCGTTGTGGTGCGGCGACCGGAACGGCCGGATGCGAAGCAGGCCACGCCCCGGCGGAATCTCGCCGGCGACGCTGTGGATTTTCGTCGTCTCCAGGCTTTCCTGCCGGGACAGCGGCGGCAGAATGGTCGGGAGCCGTTGCGCCGCCATCGTCTTGCCGCTCCCCGGAGGCCCCATGAGGAGGCAATGGTGGCCGCCGGCGGCGGTGACGAGCATGGCCCGCTTCACCGCCTCCTGCCCGCGCATATCGGAATAACAGAGGTGCGCCGTCGGCTCGTCCGCTTCCGGGAAGTCGTAGGTGGCGGGCGGCTCCCAGTCCCCGGCGAAAAACCCGACCGCCTCCCGAAGGGACTCGACCCCGACGCAGCGAATGCCGTCCACCGCGACGGCCTCGGCGGCATTGGCCCGGGGGAGGACGATTCCCTGAAAGCCCATTTGGCTGGCCGTGATGGCGGCGGCGAGGGCGCCACGGATTGGCCGGAGATCACCCCCGAGGGACAGTTCCCCCATAACGAGGTAGTCGCCCGGGCGGTTGACTTCGAGCTGGCCCGAGGCGACGAGGGAGACGAGGGCGAGGGGAAGATCGTAGACCGCGCCCTCTTTCCGCAGTTCGGCCGGGGCGAGGCTAAAGACGAGGCGACGGCTGGACGGGAAGTCGTACCCGCAGTTCCGGAGCGCCGACTTTATCCGGTCAAGCGCTTCCTGGACCGCCTTGTCCGGCAGTCCGACAAGGCGCTCGTGCGGCACGCCGTTGGCGTGATCGAGTTCGACCTCCACCGGCACCGCGTCGACGCCGGTAATGGCGATGGAATGCATCCGCGCTAGCATGGTGTCCCCCACCTCGGTGTTTCGTAGACTTCAAAAAAAAAGTTATGACAGGAAAAGACGTTCGCGTCGTCACTTCGGTCAGGCAGTATCAGGACCGCCCCGTCGCCGCGACAAGCTCCCGAAAGCGCCGTCCGCGCTCCTCGTAATTCGTGAAAATCCCATAACTGGCGCACGCCGGCGACAAGAGGACGACCCCGCCCGCCGGCGCCAAACGCCGGGCCTCGGCCACGGCGAAGGCGAAGTCGTCACCGGCCTCGGCGATGACAAGCGGTTCGCGGCCGGCCGGTCGCGACGATGCCGCCTCCCGGATTTCCTGCCCGAGCCGTTCCCCGGCCGGGCCAAGGAGGACGACCGCGACCGCCCGGTCCTGAACAGCGGCCGCCAGTCCGTCGAACGGCGATCCCTTGTCGTAGCCGCCGGCGATGAGGACGACCGGCCGGTCCATCGCCTCGAGGGCGGTGATTGCCGCTTCCGGCGTCGTCGATTTCGAGTCGTTGACGAACAGGATTTCCCCGACCGTCCCGACCGTCTCCAGACGATCCGGCAACCCGGCGAACCGGGCCAGACCGTCCCGCACAGCCTGCCCGTTCCCGGACATGAACCAGGCCGCCGCCGCCGCCTGAACAGCATTCATCCGGTTATGGCCGCCGATGAGGCGGAAGTCCCTGAGGGAAAACCGCCCGGCCACCGCGCCGCCCTGACGGACCACGATCTCGCCGTCCTGAATAAAGGCCGCGTGATCGCCGCCCGGGTCGGTCACGGCGGTCAGGACGAGCCGGGCCGACATGGTGTTTCTGCGTGTGGACCAGAAGCGGACGATTGGATCGTCCACATTGAGGACAGCCCAGCCGTCACTGTGCTGGCAGGTGAAAAGGACCTGTTTCGCCTCGGCGTATTCGACGAAATCCGTGTGCCAGTCCAGATGGTTCGGCGTCACATTCGTCACCACCGCGACGCGGGGCGGCCTGGCGCGGCCGTCGGCGAAGTCGTCCCGCAGGTGCGTCAGTTGAAAACTGGACAGTTCCACGACGAGCGGCGCGTCAACCGGTCGGCCCTCGACCCGGGTGACAAGGTCGCCCCCGATGTTCCCGCCGAACAGGGTATCCGGGTGGTGGCAACGAAGCATTTCGGCAATAAGCGCGGCGGTGGTCGACTTGCCGCTCGACCCGGTGACGCCCACCCACGGCGACCGGTTCCGGGAAAGGGCGATGCCGGTTTCGGTAACGACCGGCACCCGGGCGGCCCGGGCCAAGGCGAGGTACCGGTTCTCCGGGCGGACGGACTGGTTGGCGACGACAAGGTCGGTGTCGGTGAAGTCCCGGTCACGGTGCTCACCCAGGACAAAGTCGATGCCGAGTCCGGCCAGGGCGTCGACGGACGGCGCCAGCTTCTCGGCCGCCGCCATATCGGTGACCGTCACCCGCGCCCCGCGTTCCGCGAAGTACCGGGCGACGCCGGCGCCGCCGCCGAACAGGCCGAGGCCCATCACCGTCACCCGGAGGGGAAAGGCCGGATCAGAGCCGGGTCTCGAGCTGGACGCCGTGTCGTCACTCAAAGGTTATCCTCGGATCGACGACGGCATAGAGGATGTCAGATATGAGGATGCCGATAAGGACGAGAAACGTACTCAAACCCATGACGGTCATGAGGACCGGATAGTCCCGGCTCGACAACGCCTGGAGCATAAGGGTGCCCATTCCCGGTATATTAAAGAGGTATTCAATAATCATGCTGCCGCCGAGCATACTCGGGAGGATGCCGGCCGCGAGGGTGATAAGGGGCACGAGGGAATTCCGAAAGACGTGCCGGACAACCACCGACCACTCGGACAGACCTTTCGCCCGGGCGGCCCGGACAAAATCCTGCCGGATGACTTCAAGGACGGAGGCGCGGGTAAAGCGGCTCAAACTGGCGAAGCCGCCGTAACTGAGGCACGCCACCGGCAGGACGTAGTGGAGGGCGGTGCGGCCGAGGGAATGCCAATAGGTCTCGTCCGGCATGGCCATCTGGGACAACCCGCTAATCGGCCACCACGGAATGTACCGGGAGACAAGGAGGATCATCATGATGCCGAGCCAGAAGGCCGGGAGGCTGTAGAGGATGAAGAAGAATATGGATATGAACCGGTCCGCCAGGGACCCCTTGAAGATGGCCGAGTAGAGGCCGAACGTGATGGACACCAGGTAAACGACGACAAACGACCAGACATTGAGCTTTATCGTCGCCGGCAGTTTTTCCGCAATGACGTCCCAGACCGGCGTGCCGAGGCTGAGGACGATGGAGTCGCCCATGTCGCCCCGGATAATACCTCCCCGGTTCCGTTCGCTATCGCCGACGAGCCAGCGCCAGTAGCCGACATACCAGGGTTGATCGAGGTAGAAGCGGCGGCGGAACTCGCGGGCGGCATTGCTTTCCCCTTCCCGCCTGACGCCGACGCCGCCTTCGCCGCCGGCACTGTCGCCGGCGAGAAAGCTGGCCCGCACCGGATCGCCCGGCGCCAGCCGCATCATGCCGTAACTGGCGACAGTGATGACGATCAGGGTCGGAACCATCCACAGAAGGCGTTTCACCAGATATGTGCGCACTGAGAACTCCACTCAAACGATGAATGCCGCTCGCGGACTTCCTGAACAGGCGGCACCCGTACCGGAACGGATCGACGCGGAAGCTGTCGGAAAAACGAAGCCATGGACCCAGCCCCGCTTCCCGTTCCCCTTCACCACTCGTCCCGATTATACCCGCCGCCCAACGGAACGTCCACCCCGGCCGCCCGGCGGCGCTTCTGCCGGTTGGCGCGCTTGTTCAGAACGGCGGTGCGGAAGGAATCGACAAATTTGTAGGAAATGTAATACGACGGAATAGCCAGGGCCAGCCCGACAAGAACGCAGCCAAGCCACAGCGGCACCTGCATCTCCCAGCCCATGGACAGGAGTTCGGAGAAAGCGTGCTTGACCCCGTCCCACCACACTTCGAGTCGGCCCATGCCATCCACCGGTTCCGGGGGCGTTATCATCTTTCGCATGACGGTCGCCAGTTCGATGAGAGGCGGACCGCCGACCAGCTTCCAGCCGACCCAGTAGTTGAATGAGTAAATCGGAACAATGGTGACGGGATTGGTGAGCCAGATAGGATATATCGGCACGAATTTATTGGCATGGAAAATCTGGCAGACCACCACCGCCACCGCCATCTGGATGCCGGCAATGGGGAGCCAGCCGATAAAAAAGCCGATAGCGACGCCGAGGGCTATTTGGTGCGCCGTCCCGGTCGCCCGGCCCAGGGCCCGGAGGAGACGGCGAAGCAAATATTTCATTCGGCGCATTGAAAACATGGCACCCCGCTTCAACCGTGCGACAAGACGTGTGGGCGGAACTCGTTCACGACGGCCATATCAACATGGCATCGCCATACGAATAGAACCGCCAGCCCCCGGCGACCGCCCGGTCGTAGGCGGCCATGACCCGCTCCCGCCCGGCCAGGGCGGAAATCATCACAAGGAGGCTGGAGCCGGGCAAGTGGAAATTCGTCACCAAACCGTCGATAACGGCGAACCGGTAGCCGGGCCGGATAAATATGTCAGTCCACCCCCGGGTCCGACCGGTGGTCCCGGCCGCCTCGAGGGTCCGGGCCGACGTCGTGCCGACCGCCACCACCCGCCGTCCCGCCGCCTTGGCGGCCTGGATACGGGTCCAGACGTCGTCCGGGATTTCATACCATTCGGCATGCATGCGGTGGTTTTGGATAACGTCCTCGGCAATCGGCCTGAACGTCCCCGGGCCGACGTTCAAGGTCAGTTCAGCCAGTTCGACGCCCATGTCCCGGAGCGCATCGTCCAGTTCCGGCGTGAAATGAAGCCCGGCCGTCGGCGCCGCCACCGCGCCCGGGCGGCTGGCGTAAATGGGCTGGTAGCGGTCGGCATCGGCGTCCGTCGGCACGCCGTCCGGCCGCTCGATATACGGTGGCAACGGCACCCGGCCGTAGCGGGACAGGGCGTCCATGAAGGTACCGCCGGTCCAGGCGAATTCGACCCAGACCATCCCGTCGTCGCCCCGCTCCCCGGCGGTGGCGACGAGGCCACCGTCATGGCCAAACGAAAAGACCCGTCCCGGCTTGAAACGATTGGCCGGACGGGCCATGCATAACCAGCGTTCACCGGAAAATTCGTCGTCCCGCCGCACCAACAGGAGTTCCGCCTTGCCGCCGCCCCGACGGGTGCCGATGAGGCGGGCCGGCAGGACCCGGGTGTTGTTCCGGACCAGCAGGTCGCCCGGCCGGAGGTGGGAGGGAAGGCTCTGGAACAGGCCTTCCGTTACCGTGCCGTCCGGGGCGAGAACCATGAGCCGGGACCGGTCGCGCCGGTCCGCCGGCGTCTGGGCGACCAGCTCCGGCGGCAGGACAAACTGGTAGGAGGACAACAAACCGTCGACATCATGCCCCACCGCTACACCCCTTCCGAACCTCCGCCGTCGGTGTAGACGGGGCCGTTGAATTCCTTGGTCGGGAGAACGGTTTCGCCGGGCGCGGCGGGAGAGGCGGATTTCCCGTTGACAATGTCCCTGACCTCGACCAGCACCTCGACGGTCAGGCCGCCGGGGATAAGGCGGTCAATAATGTCACGGACCTTCTTCTTGATGCCGTCGATACGCTTGATAACGTCTTCCTGGCGCCGGAGCTTCAGTTCGACCTCGCAGCGCATCGGTTTCCCTTCGCCCCGGGGGCGGAGGGTGACGACAGGGTCGAGGATGTCCGGTTCGGCCTTGAGGTCCCGAAGGACAAGCATTTCCATGGCCGGAACGGAAAACTCGGTGGTGCCCTGCTCCGTCGTTATCCGGAGGTTGCTGCGGAGGCCGCCGGTTTTCCATTCCTTCACCAGCACGTTCAGGTTGACGCCGACGAGGGCGGCGCCGATGAGGAAAAAGAGGAACCGGGGACCCCAGGAATCGACCAGCCCTTCCGGCATGAGCTTCAACCCGTCCGTCGCGAACAGGGTGAGAAGGACCAGGTAGGCGCCTATAAGGACGGTGACGGTGACATTGGCGAAATCCACGAATCGACGCATGAATTTTTCCTCCACGGAAAAAGAGTCCGGCGCCACACCCCCCGGGGGAGCCGGTACGATGCCACCCAATAGGTCAGGTGATGAGCTTGTCGACAAAGTTGATGTCGAAATCGGAATTCACAAAAGCGATGTTCTCGAGCATCGCCAGGTGGAAGGGGATCGTCGTCGGAACCCCTTCAAGGATGAACTCGCGGAGCGCCTTCTTCGACTTCTCGATGCAGGCGTCCCGGTTTTCGGCATGGACGATGAGTTTGGCTATCATCGAATCGTAGTACGGCGTCACCACGTAGCCGAAATAAATAAACGAGTCCGTCCGCACCCCCGGTTCTTCCGGACAGACAAACAGGCTGACCTTCCCCGGACGCGGCGCGAACTTCATGTCCGGGTCTTCCGCGTTGATGCGGAACTCGATGGCGTGCCCGCTCTGGCGGATGTCCTTCTGCCGCCAGCGGAGCGGTTCCCCGGAGGCGATGCGGAGCTGTTCCTCGATAAGGTCGAGGCCGGTGACCATTTCCGTCACCGGGTGTTCGACCTGGATACGGGTGTTCATTTCCATAAAGAAGAACTGCCCGTTTTCGTAGAGGAACTCGATGGTGACGGCGTTCGTATAGCCGGCGGCCTTGCACAGTTTGCCGGCGGCGTCGCCCAGGGCCGTCCGGGTGGACCGGTCCACCACCGGCGACGGCGATTCTTCGATAAGCTTCTGGTGCCGGCGTTGGGTGGTGCAGTCGCGTTCGCCCAAGTGGATGCAGTTCCCGTGTTCGTCACAAAGGACCTGGACCTCGACGTGGCGCGGATGGGTGAGAAATTTTTCAATATAGAGGCTGCCGTCGCCGAACGCCGCTTCCGCTTCGGCCCGGGCCGACGACATGGCGATACGGAGGGCGGCGTCGTTATGGGCGACGCGGATGCCCCGGCCGCCGCCGCCGGCGGAAGCCTTGACAATGACCGGGTAGCCGATCTGCCGGGAAATCTTCAGACCGGCCTCGTCGTCCGGGACAATCCCTTCAGAACCGGGGAGGACCGGAACGCCGCAGGCCTTGGCCAGTTCGCGGGCGCCGGCCTTGTCCGACATCTTCGCCATCGCCTCGGAGGACGGTCCGACAAAGGTGATGTCGAGGCTGCGGCAGATATCGGCGAAGTGGCCGTTTTCCGACAGGAAGCCGTATCCGGGGTGGATTGCGTCGACGTTGGAGATTTCCGCCGCCGACACGATGGACGGAATATGGAGGTAGGACCGGGCCGATTCGGCCGGGCCGATACAGATGGAGACATTCGCCATGCGGACGTGGAGGGATTCCCGGTCCGCCTCGGAGTAGACCGCGACCGATTCGACGCCCAGTTTTTTGCAGGCGCGGATGATCCGGCAGGCGATCTCGCCACGGTTGGCAATGAGGACGCGTTTAAACATAGGGACGGGCACTCGCTCGTGTAATACGGGCCGGTCGAACCGGTCCCGCGTGGGATTTCTGGAAATGGATCGTTCAGGACGGCATCGTTGACACCCTGGCTAACCGGATGGCCGGACCGCCCGGGCCTAGCCCTTCCTGATAAGAAACAGCGGCTGGCCGTATTCCACCGGTTCCCCGGACTCGACCAGGACGCGTTCAATCTTCCCGTCGGTCTCCGCCCGGATTTCATTCATGATTTTCATCGCCTCAATGATGCAGACAACGGAATCCTTCCTCACCGCGTCGCCCTCCTGGACAAACGGCGGCGCTTCCGGCGACGGCGTCCGGTAGAACGTTCCGACAATGGGGCTCTTTATCTGGATAAGGGCCGGATCGTCGGCCGGGTTTTCGGCCGGAACAGGCGCGGCGGCGGCCGGGGCCGCTCCGGGAGCCGGTGCCATCATCGGCGCCGCCATCGTCATCGCCGGCATGGCGGTCGGGGCGAAGGCGCCCTGCTTCCGCAAGGCGACGGAGAAATCGCCTTCCTCGAGCTCGAGCTCGACAATGTCATTGTCCTTCATCATGGCCAAAAGGGCGCTGATTTTTTCAATACTTGTAGTCATAAAGTTCCCAACTCAAAAAGTCACTCGACAGGTACCGGTTTCCGGACGCCACAACGAAAACGGACCGCGCGGGAGTCGCGGTCAGGGTCCGTCCATGGCAGTCGTCACATTTATCTCACGGGAAAGGCGGTGCCGACCGCCTTCCGCCCCAAACCATTGGATTATAATGGCGGACCAGCCGGAGCACAAGCGGGAATTGCCCCGGAACCGCTTTCATCGGCCGGAATGATCGGACCGGTCGCCGCGTCGCCGGTAATTTTTCAGGAAATCGCCTTTATAAAGAAATTATTCTTTACTTTCCGTCGTAATTATCCCATATTCGGAGACGCATTCGCCATACCGTGATGGACGGCAGGGGCGTCCATGGAATTGTATACAAGGAGAGAAATCGCCATGTGGGAAAAGTACATCAATATCGAGCAAATTGCGGAAATTCGGGCGCGGAGCCTCTGTTACCTCGGCGTCGGCGCCATCGACAAGATTGAGGACATCGCCGTCGATCTGAAGAAGCGCGGCATCGACAGCGTCCTCGTCACCACCGGGAAAGGCTCCCACATCAAGACCGGCGCCTGGGAAAAGGTCAAGGCCGCCCTCGGCAAGAACGGCATCGCCTACACCCTCTACGACAAGGTGACGCCGAACCCGACCGTCGACCAGGTCGACGAAGCGGTCAAGGCCGGCCTGGACGGCAAGGCCAAGGCCGTCATCGCCATCGGCGGCGGCAGCCCCATCGACGCCGGAAAATCGGCGGCCATTCTCCTGGCAAACCCGGGGAAAACCGCCCGCGACGTCTACACCTTCTCGTTCAAGCCGGAAACGGCCGTGCCGATTGTCGCCATCAACCTGACCCACGGCACCGGCACCGAAGTGAACCGCTTCGCCGTCGTCACCATTACGGAAAACGAGTTCAAACCGGCCATCGCCTACGACTGCATCTATCCCCTCTACGCCATCGACGACCCGGCCCTCATGACGCAGCTCCCCGAACACCAGACCGTCTTCGTCTCTGTGGACGCCGTCAACCACGTCATCGAAGCCTGCACCACCCTCGTCGCCAGCCCCTACACCATTATGCTCGCGAAAGAAGTGGTCCGCCTCGTCGCCCGCTACCTGCCGATTGCGAAAAAGGACCCGGCCAACCTCGAGGCCCGGTATTTCCTCCTCTACGCCTCGATGCTTGGCGGCATCTGCTTCGACAACGGCCTCCTCCACTTCACCCACGCCCTCGAACACCCCCTGAGTGGCGTCAAGCCGGAACTGTCCCACGGGAGCGGCCTCGGCATTATCCTCCCGGGCATTATCAAAGAAATTTACGCCTGCCGCGCCTCGGTCCTGGCCGAAGTCCTGGCCCCCATCGTCCCCGGCCTGACGGAAGATCACGGCGACGCCGGGAAGGCGGCGGACGGCGTCCGGAACTGGCTGAAGGAAATGGGCATCCCCGGCAGCCTGAAGGACGAAGGCTTTGCCGAAAAGGATGTCGAACGCCTGGTCAAACTCGCCTTCGAGACGCCGAGCCTGAAGGGCCTTCTCGGCCTCGCCCCCATCGAAGCGACGCCGGAAGTGGTGGAACGGATTTATCGGACAGCGTTGTAGTTGTCAGAATTTCGTTATACTGTATGATGGATTATGAAGAGACCGGAACGCGGCGCGTTCCGGTCTTATTTTTAGTACCTTTCCAATTCGCTTATAAGAAGGATTACCCCGTGCTCTATCCCGTCATCGCCGTCATCCTCGGCATAGCCGTCCTCATCTGGAGCGCCGACAAGTTTGTCGAAGGCGCCGCCGCCGTGGCGGAACGTCTCGGCATGTCCCACCTCCTTATCGGCATGGTGATTGTCGGCTTCGGAACATCCCTTCCGGAAATGCTCGTCTCCGCCCTGTCGGCCTGGCAGGGAGCGCCCGGCATCGCCCTCGGGAACGCCTACGGCTCGAACATCGCCAACATCACCCTTATCCTCGGCGTCACCGCCCTGGTGAACCCGGTGCCGGTCAACCCCGGCGGTATCGGCAAGGAACTCATCGCCCTCGTCGTCGCCACCGTCTTCGCCGCCGCCCTCATCGCCCACGGCCTTTCCGTCACCCGTTTGGACGCCGTCCTCCACCTCGTTGTCTTCGCCGTCCTCATGGGCTTGTCCATGCGGCGGGGCTGCGCGCCCGGAAAGGGCGACGACTGTCCGGTCCCGGACGCGACCGAGGACGACATACCCGGCCTTGG
Source organism: Planctomycetota bacterium (assembly GCA_020860865.1). Taxonomy (GTDB): domain Bacteria; phylum Planctomycetota; class SZUA-567; order SZUA-567; family SZUA-567; genus JAJBSZ01. The sequence continues at coordinate 12,711 of JAJBTL010000272.1, forward strand.
CGCTCCGCTCGGGCGGTCGATTTTCTGGGTCGTCGCCGGGCTTCTTCTTCTCCTCGCCAGCTCGCGGGCGCTGGTCTGGGGCGCTGTCGAAATCGCCCGGGCGCTTGAAATCAGCGAACTCACCATCGGCCTCACCATTGTCGCTGTTGGAACGTCCCTTCCCGAACTGGCCTCGTCCCTGGCGGCGGCGCGGAAAAACCACCACGACATCGCCGTCGGCAATGTCATCGGCTCGAACCTCTTCAACACCCTGATGGTGATAGGCATCGCCGGCGTCATCAAGCCGATGGCGGTGCCGCCGGCGGTCCTCTACCGCGACCTCCCCGCCGTCGGTTTCGCCACCCTGGTACTGGTCCTGTTCTGCCTGCCCCGGAAATCGGGACGTACCGTTATTACCCGGGGAAAGGGCGTGTTTCTACTCTGCCTGTTTGTCCTTTATAACGCCTACGTCATGCTTCACGGCTGACGCCGGGCGGGAGTGTCGACTGTCCAGCCATCGTACTGAAAGGGTGATCGCCATGATGCTGACCCAATGCCAGGAATGCGGCTGCCGGGAACTGGAATGTTCCGACGCCGGCGTCTGCTCGTGCCCCCGTTGCCATGCCAAATTCGAACTCAGCTATGAGGATGCCCGGCGGGCGGCCGAGGCCGGCGATCCCTTCGCGCAGGTGGTCGTCGGCGACTACTTCCGCGACGGCGAACTGGGCGACGACGACGAGAGGGACTACGAGGAAGCCCTCCGCTGGTACACCCTCTCCGCCGACCAGGGGTTTGCCACCGCCATGCGGAAAATCGCGTTCCTCTACGAGTGGGGCCTTGGTGTTCCCCAGGATTATGAAAAAGCCCTGGCCTGGGACACCCTGTCGGCCGAGCGGGGCAATACCGCCGCCATTCTCGGGCAAGCGGTGCTAAGCGAACGTTTGGGCCGAAAGCCGGAGGCGTGGGAACTCTACCACAAAGCCGCCGCCGCCGGCATCCCCGAGGCCATGACCGCCATCGGGAAAATTCTCATGTACGGCCTGCACGGCGGGGAACCGGACGGCGAAGCCGGCGCGCCGTGGATTCTCCGGGGCGCGGACGGCGGCGACATGCGTGGCCAAGTGTCGGCGGGCTGGCTCTACGAATCCGGCAGCTTTGTCGAAAAGGACGAGGCAAAGGGCGCCCAGTACTACCTCGCGTCCGCCAGGCAGGGTCACGCGCCAGCCCAGACCAGCGTCGGCTACTGTTACGAAATGGGCATCGGCTTGGAGCAGAGTATCGACGAAGCGCTCTATTGGTACCGGGAAGCGGCACGCCAGGGCGAAGGCCGCGCCTTTTACCTGCTGGCGTTCTGTTATATTGAAGGCAACGGCGTCGAGGAGGACTGGGAGCTGGCGGAACGCTTGCTGGTGCAAGCCGTCGAGAACGACTACGAGGAAGCCGTGGAAACGTTGGAATGGCTCAGGAGAAAGAAGTCCGAATAAGGCTTTCACTTCACCACCAAACCATCACCCAATGCTCTTGAAAACACGATAAGTACGGAGAATCATGATCGATTACCCGAGCATCTGAAACAGGACCTTCCTGCCCTTCAAGGGCCGTTCGAGAGCAATCTGGCAGTAGTCGACGAGAAACTTGAGGAGCCGCCGCCGTTCCCCCGAACGGAGCCGCAGTTCATGCCGTTCACCGCCGGCGCCGCGTTCCCGGAGGGACTGGAGGGCGGCGCCGCTGACCGTCACCAGCCCGCCCTGCGCCTTCGACCGGCAGCGGCCGCAAACCAGTCCGCCGTGGCGGCCGCTCAGGAACGCCGACCCGGCGTCGGCGTCGTTCCGGGCGGTGCCGCAAAGGACGCAGCGGCCAAGTTCCAGGCCAAAGCCGAGCCAGCCGAGCATGTCCAGAAGGGACAGCTTGAGGGCGCGGCCGACGAGGAAGGTCTTTTCGTCCCGGTTGAAGGTGGACGCGTCGCCAAGCCCGGCCCGCGACCGGACATCGCCGAAGGCGGCCAGGACTTCGAGGGCGCCGGCGAGGACGCGGTACAGTTCCGGTTGCGGTTCCCCCGGGAGCGTCGCCTCGGCCGCGAAGTCGGCGAGCATGCCGGCGGCGGCGAAGGCGGGCGGGAAAAACCGGAGCCCGGCGTGTTCGTCGACAAAGGCGGCTTCGGTGAGGAGATCGAGGCCGGCCGACTGGCGGCGGAAAATAAGTACCTCTTCCTTCTGGTACAGGTCGAGGTGGCCGAACATCGGGCTTTTTTCCCGGCGGCAGCCTTTGGCGAGGACATCGAGGCGGCCGTGATCGCGGCTGAGCAGCGTGGCGACCAGGCTGGACTCGCTGAACCGGCGGTTCCGGAGGATGATGGCCTCATCTTTAATCGTGTTCATGCCTGTTTTCCGTTCCAGTTTATTTCCGCCATGAACCGGTCCCACGCCGCCGGGAGCGGCGCCTCGACAACCACCGCCTCCTTCCGCACCGGATGGACAAACCCGACCCGCCGGGCATGGAGAAGGATGGCCCGCCCGTCCGATACCGGCTCCGGCCGGGCCGGTTTCCCAAAGGGACCGTAACGGAAGTCCCCGACCACGGTCAGGCCGCGGGCGGCAAGCTGGCAGCGGATCTGGTGTTTGACGCCGGTCAGGAGGTCGACTTCGAGGAGAGCACGGCGCTGGTCCCGGCTCAGGCCGAGGAGGCGGTAACGGAGCCGGGCCTCGCGGGCGCCCGAGGCGCCGGCCTTCACCACCCGCATACCGGACGGCCCGGCGGCCAGCCAGTCTGTCAGTTCCGCATCGCGGCCGGGCTCCCGGTGGCATTCGACCACGGCGTAATACTGTTTGTCCACCTCCCGTTTCCGGAACAGATCGGCCATCCGCCCGGCCGCCTTGTCCGTCCTGGCGAAGAGGACGACGCCGCTCGTCGGCCGGTCGAGGCGGTGCAGGAGGGCGAGGTAGACGTTGCCCGGCTTGTTATATTCCTGCTTGCACCAGGCCCGGACCATGTCGTCGAGGGCCGGGTCCCGCGAAGCGTCGGGCTGACTCGGCACTCCGGCCGGCTTGTTGACGGCGACGAGGTGGTTGTCGGCCAGGAGGATTTCCATATTCGCCGGGACAGGGCTTTCAGACACGTCGCATTTCCTTATACTGATAAACACACTTAGAGCCTGTTGCTAAATTTGCTTTGGGTCGATTTTTCGTTCTGTTCGTGCTGGGCGAGTCCGGTTTTCG
>JAJBTL010000240.1:0-4549 GCA_020860865.1 Planctomycetota bacterium
AATCGGCGCAATCGGCTCGACTTCTTCGGTTGGTTCACCGGCTTTCGTTGGCTCCACCGGTTCGGTTGGTTCGACCGGTTCGACGGGTTCGATCAGATCGACCATTTCCAACGGTTCGGACAGGTCGTCGGGAGCGTCTTCGGCGTCGGACAGGTCATCGGGCGGGCCGGGTTCGGACGGCTCTTCGCTGTCCGATTCGACATTTTCCGTGTCGTCGCTGATGGCGTCGCTTTCCTCGCCCGAGGTGGTGATGGCGCCGAGGTCGTCGCCGGGATTGCCTGGCTCCGGGGTGAAAATTTCCTCAACGCCGTCCGGGACATAGGCGCTGTCCTCGGGGATGTCCGGCGCTTCGCTTTGCTTCGCCGTCATGGTGACGGAGGACATTGTCTCGGGAGCTTCCGGCGGTTCCTCGTCGTCAAGAAGGGACGGATCGACAAGGATGAACGGGAGTTCCTCCTCCTCCGGTATGACCGGCTGTTCCATCCGGGCTTCCGGTCCGAGGGCTTGGAGGAGATGGGAGAGGTAGGGGAGTATGGCCTGAACGGCGAAAAAGGCGACGTTCATGGAAACGGCCAACAGGAGAGCGAGGAGGAAGGCGTCGTGACGCCTCTCCGGGATAACGCCGCGATCACGGATTTTGTTCAATCGGGCCATAGATAATTAGTATAGCGCAAAACTTCGGGCACCCATAGGGGTGCCCGCGTTTGCATCGCTCTTTTTTTTACGCTGTCTGCTACCGGACGTATCGGCGGACGCACGGGCCGATTGGTACCGGTTTATACAGCGGGAAGATCAAAGCGCCTGGCCGGATTTCGGACAGACGCGCGGTGAACTCCGCGTCCGTCCGTGGGGAGTGGCGGTTTTTCAGGCGTTCTGATTTTTCGGATCATTGACATCGAGACCCTTGGAAATAAGCCGGTCAAGACGCTGCCGTTCCCGATCACGGGCGACGACTTTAGACGATTCCTCGTACCATTCGAGGACAAACTGGAAACTCCGCTCCGCCTGAAGCGAACGCATGTGCGGCGATGCGCGGCGGTTTTTCCAATTGCGACGGAACAATTTTTCCCGACGCTTTTGAACCCCTTCCTTCCATTCCTTCAATTTTTCTTCAGAAAACACGATGTCATTGTCCTTATCGGAAACACTCATCTAATAGCTCCCCCTGTTCCAAAAGGAATCGCCTCCGGCGAATTCCTCATCCCCAGCCGGGCACCCCAGCCCGACAAAAACCGTAAACGCGAATGTGGCACGCAGTGTATTCGTCTTTAGGCATTCAATAACACCGCAAAACATGTAACAGAGGTGTTACCTTGAATGCATGGCGACAGCGCCCAAGCGCCTCATTCCCGCACCACATGGTCCCGGGTGGACAGAGAGAATCGGTATATGAGTTCTTGTCGCGGTCCATCATCGATCATGCGTCGTCAAACCACCTGTCCATTCGGCGGCGCGAGGTCACTCTCTATACGGCAAAAGTTGATTTTTTGCAAGAACTTTTTTTGAAAATGATATATGTACGAAAAAAGTTGCCACAATGCTTTGGCGTTCGAGTGCTCGGGTGGTTTTTTGGCAGTTTCGACGATGGTTCAGGGTATGGCACCGCCATGTGGCGGCGGACGGGATTCGTGGGCGTTTCGGACGCTCCTGATAGTCCTGTTTTGTCCTGAACGGAAATAATTGCCTGACGGTCCGATGTCTTTCATGAGGGTGCGATGAAGAAAAGTTTATTATAACTCATGATAAAATAATATGTTAAGTTTTTAGTTGAACCGACCGAAGCAGTTGTGGCAGGGCAGTTGCTCAAGACGATTGGCAAATTGTCGTGTGCCGACACCGGCATTCCGGCCGATAAAGCGTTGTGAACGTATGTAATCGGACAGCCGTGACGGCTCAGGACAAATGGAGCAGTATATGCCAAAGCTTTTGTGTCGACGACAGCGTACTTCCTTCCTCCCGCTTCTGGTGGGCGCGGTCCTTGTCCTCCTCCGATGTTCGGACGGACAGGCGGTCGATTACTGGGCGTCGCCGGGCGATCCGGCTGTCGCCACCAATAACGACTGCGGCTATATATCCGCCGTTCATGGCCAGCCCCAGGTAAGGCGGTCGTTCCATAGCGAGGAAAGCGCCGGCCAGCCCCTGAGCGTCGCCGACCGCATCAGTAGCGGCGACGAACTCATTGTCCCGACCGGTTCCCGCCTCGAATGGACCAGCGGCAATAATATTGTCGTCGTCCTCGGGTCGGGCGGACGGGTCAAGCTCGGCGGCATCCGCAGTTTTGTCGATCCGGACGGCCGCCAGGCCGCCCGCCTCGACTTCAGCCTCCTTTCTGGTGAACTGCGCCTCCAGGTCAGGTACAACAGCGAGCGGCCGGAATCGGTCCTCGCCCTCATGTCGAACGGCGATGTCGTTGTCCGTCGGGGCGACGTGTATATATTCGACGCGTCACAATGGCGTTGCGGCGTTCTCGCCGGCGACGCTTTTTCGCGTATCCGTCGGGGCGGCATGTATGGAGCGCCATTCGCCATTCCGGCCGGGCAGTTTGCCGGGCCGGGCGGGCAGAGCGAGTTTTTCCCCGAAGAGCAGGAAGGGGTGCGGCAGCGGTTGCCGTTCACCTTCGAACTGGTCAAACTGGCGCGGCCGCCGGTGCCGCCGGCCGGGTTCGAACTGGAGGCGCCGTGATGCGATGGTTTTCTCCATGATCATTACGACTACGTGAACCACTTGGGACGCACGGCGGAGTCTGTGCGGATTGACGTCAACCACTGGACGACAGGTTCTTCCGAACCGTTATGCGAACACGCATGGATAGAGCGTTGTGGCGATTTTTCGTGAATACGGATTTCCCACCCGCTCAGAGGATTCGACATGTCCCAGAATGTTGAAAACGTCTCCCTCGTCTCCCTTGTATTCCTCAAGGGTTCGACGAGCCGGGGCGACGCAACCGATGTGAAAGCCAAGAACTTTTCCCGAAAAGCCACGCAAAATGGCGGTTTTGACGGGTTTTTACAAACATTTCTCGGCAAGAATACAAAATCCGGATCAGGATCGAAAAGCAGGGGTCCCGGTTCCGGACTGCCAGCCGATCAGAAACAAGCCATTAAGGACAGCCTCGGGAAAACCGTTCCCGGCTCGGACGACGATATAACGCCGGAAGCGGCGGCGGCGGCCCGGGAGGCGGCGGATATTCTCTGGAACCTCCTTTACGGCCCGCAGGCGCAATGGAGCGGCGCCGCCCTGTCCGGCGTCGGCGGCGCCAGCGGCAACTCGCTCCAATACATTTCCAGCCTGATTAAAACCTCCGGCGTGCCGGTCTACGGGACCGGCGCGTCCGGCATCAATCTCGCCGCCATGCAGGATGCCATCGACACGTCGAACGCCAGCGCCGAGATGAACAACGACGCCACCCTGGCCGCCCTCGACGGACTCCTCGACGGCCTGCCGCAAAGCGCCCTCGAGAACGCCCTGTTCCGCACCGCCACCGCCAATGGCTACAGCGGAGGCGGCGGCAGCTTTCTCAATCAAATCGCCAGTGCCCTCGACGCCGAACTGATCTCGGTGGAGCACAAGCCGGGCGGCAACCTGTTATCCATGTTATCGGGCACGGCAGCCATGTCTGTAGCGTCGGAAACTGCCGGTGAAATTACGCCGGACGCCTGTCTGCCCAACCTCCTCAACGCAATTCTCAAGGAAAATGGTAAAGACGCGGCAGTGGAAAGTCCGATAAAAATGTTTCAGTCGCTCACGCCCGAGATGAAGGAACAGATGCTTGACGACTTTGCTACATTCTTGACTAAACCTGAAAATAACAAGATGTTAAAGCAGATCGAACGGGCCGTCGGCGACATCTCGAGCTTTCTCGCCCGGGCGGCAAAGGACGCCAACCTGCCGCTTGACGACGAACTTTCCTCTCTTTTTTCTGAAATGACGTCGCGGCTGGAAAGCGCGTTGCATTCTTCTTCCACTATAACCGCAGCCGGCAGCGCCGACCAGTGGATCGCAGGGAAAAACGCCGCCTCTGACTCCAACGATACCGACCAGGGCGGCAACAACCCGTCCGGCGGCGAAAGCGCCGCGTCCCAGGCCGGTCCGACCGGCGGAACAGGGGCGACCGGCAGCGACACGGGAGAGGCCCAGACATCACTCTCGACCATGCTGGACCAGATCGAAAATATCGAACGCCTGTCCGAAGCGATGAAGATGTCCAGGCGAAACGGCGGCGTGACCAACCTGACCATGCAATTGTCGCCGGCGGAACTGGGGCGGGTCATGCTCAGGGTAGAAAGCCGGAACGGCGTTGTCTCGGCCCACCTCCGGGTGGAAAAGAAAGAGGCGTTGAAAGAACTCACCGCCACACTTTCCCGATTGAAAGAAAGCCTGGAAGCGCAGGGCATTGAGGTCGGGGATTTGACGATAGTCCAGCCGGGCGAAGGCGAGTCACTCGGGGATTTCAGTTCCGGGCGCGGTTCGGCCTTCCGGGATGGTTCCGATACCGGCTCTGACGATGACCGGCGCGACCGGGAGGAGGACGCCCGGACCGGGCCGGCAC
>JAJBTL010000240.1:4559-9239 GCA_020860865.1 Planctomycetota bacterium
TGGCCGGCGGCATATCAAGAAATCGCACCAGTGAGAGGAGAAAACCATGTCAGTCGGAACCGATGTTGACAAGTATGGCTTAACCAACTCGACCATTTATCAGCGCCAACAGGCGGAGAAGGAAGCGTCCAGTAGCGGCAAGGTCTCGCACCAGGACTTCCTGAAGCTCCTCACCACCCAGCTCGCCAACCAGGACCCGCTGAGTCCGATGGAAGACAACGACTTAACCGGCCAGCTTGCCCAGCTCCAGGCCCTTGAAGAACAGATACAAATGACGAAGGCGCTCCAATCCATGCGCCTCGATACCCAACTCCAGGCCGGCACCAATATGATCGGCCGCTACGTCTCCGGCGTCGACACCGACGGCGAACCGGCCACCGGCCTCGTCTCCCGCGTTGTGCAGACGTCGGACGGCGTTTTCGCGGAACTGTCGAACAAGCAGCGCATCCTCGTCGCCGACGTCACCAACCTGTGGAACGACGCGAACAGCATGTTCAACGACGTCGCCAACTCCGGGAACATGGTCGGCATGTTTGTCGAAGCCGGCACCGACGCGAACGGCGAAACGATCCGCGGCGTTGTCGAAAAAGTCGTCATGAACGGCGGCGAAGTGAAATTGCAACTCTACGGCGGCAAAACCGTCGCCATGAACGACGTCACCTCGCCCCGCGCCGCGAACGACGGCGACGTCCTCTACACCCTGCCGGACGAACTCCGGGTCAAGGCGGAGACGGCCTACGGCGTTGTCGGCATGTCCATCAAGGGCAAGAACGACAAGGGCGAGGAAGTCACCGGCGTCGTCAAGGAAGCGAATATTGTCGGCGACAAGGTCGTCTACACCCTGTTCGACGGCTCCAAGGTCGACTTCGACACCGTTACCGAAAAACCCCAGACCCCGACTCCGGAAGAACTCGAGGACAGCCTCAAGGGCTATTGGGTCAAGGGCATGGACGAGAAGGGGGTGACCCGGGAAGGAAACGTCGTCGGCGCCGGCAAGTCGGACTCCGGCCTCTACATCATTCTCGACGACGGCAGCCGCGTCTACCTCGACGTCATGGAAGAGATGCGCGAAGCCAAGGAAGAGGAAAAAGACCGGATGATCGGGAAGTATGTCGAAGGCCCGGATATCGACGGCAACGACGCGAGCGGCGTTGTCTCGAAAATCGTCGAGGTCGACGGCCACATCGCCTTTGAATTGTCCAACGGAAAAATACTCATCGCCAGCGGCATCACGAAGAGCGGGGAAGCACCCAAGGAATAAGGGCGCGTTCGCGAATTCCACGTGAGCGTTCCGACCCCGCGCAGAATAGCGCCGCATTCACTCAAGAGCTCCACAGCGTCGTGCTCGTCATTATGGTATGTCCCGCGTACCGACAGAAGTATCCGTCATGGCTCTTCCACGTACCCGGCCGGACACACCAGCATCAGGAGAATCATCATGTCTCTCAGCCAAGCCCTTTCCACCGGTATCACCGGACTCATGACCCACCAAAGAGCCATGGACAACATCGGTAACAACCTGGCGAACGTCAATACCACCGGCTTCAAGAAGGGTATCTACCAGTTCAGCACCCTTCTCGAGCAATCGCTTCGCGGCGGCATGGGCGCCGACGCCACCAGCGGCCGGGGCGCCATCAACCCCATCGCCATGGGTATGGGCGCGCAGACTTCGTCCATCAATAAAGTATTCACCCAAGGGAACCTGGAAAACACCGGGAATCCCACCGACATGGCCATCGACGGGAACGGCTTTTTCGTTCTCCGGAACGGGAACGGTTATGTCTACACCCGGGCCGGCGCCTTCCATAAAGGCGAGGACGGCACCCTCCTCGCGCCGGGCGGCCTCCAGGTCCAGGGCACCATGGCGGTACGGAATTCGAACGGCACCTACGAAATTCCGCAGGACGCCAAGCTTCAGAATATCGTCATCCCCATCGGCTCCATCGGCGGCCATTCCCAGACCAACCAGGCCGCCTTCACCGGCAACCTGAACAGCAGCCAGGCGGTCTCGACCGGCCTCCGCCTCTTTGGCGGCACCAGCTACCCGACGCAAGGGAACCGTCAGGCCTGGCTCTGGGAGGACGACTTCAACGGCGGCACCGGCCCGAAAGCCGACACCACCTGGAACTCCCTCGAGTCGTCGACCTACGCCATCAGCCAGTCGTCGTGGGACCACTTCCGGTCGCTCCCGGGTAACGAAAACGCCAGCCTGCCGGCGAATGTCAACCTGTACGACGACGGCGTCGTGTCGGATTTTATCGAGACGACACCGGCCGGCGGCATCCAGGTCAAGCCGACCATGTACGCCTACAACGCCATCGACACGGAAACGGGGCAGGTGGTCAGTGTCGCCACCGGCGGCCAGCCGGCCCGCATCGCCGATCTCGCGGCGGGACTGATTCCGGTCATTGAAGAGGTCAAGGTTATTAACGGCGGCAATGTCCAGACCTCCGCCGCCTACGGCATCAAGGTGCCGGATTATGAACGGATGAACGGGACGAGCGTCAACAACAACTTCACCTTCCCGGCCTGGTTCTACCAGTCCACCGGCGCCGCCATGGGCCACGACGAAATCGCCCAACTGCCGAACACCGCCTTCGACGTCGGCCAGGCGGACGAGACCATCCGCTCCATCTGGCCGAACGGCATCAACGGCGAAGGCTGGCCGGCCAACGCCAGCCTCACCACGCAGGACCTGCCGTATCCCGGCGACACCCACGCCGCCAGCCTCGATACTCCCCTCGAAAACCTCTGGTACGACAAGGGCGGCACCTGGGTCCAGCCCTATGCCGGCATCAAGAACGGCGACAAAATCGACATCTCCTTCACGAAGGGGAAGAGCGTCGTCGACACCTCCTTCACGTACAACCGGCCGACCAACACCGAGACGCTTCCCGGACAGATTCCCGTCGATCATGAAAAATCGTACACCCTCGAGCACTTCCTGAACTTCCTCGCCGGCGACGTCGACGAACCGTCCACCGCCTCCCAGAACATCACCCCGGAAATGTTCGGCTACGGCATCGACGACGATTGGGACGACGTCGGCTACCGGGCCGCCCTCGAGAACACCCGTCTCGCCACCCAGTCCGGCAACCAGGACAGTATCGGCGGCGCCATGGGCACGATGTCGATTCCGCCGAAAATCAGCGACGCCAAATTCGGCACCGACGCCTACGACGCGCCCATCGAATCCGGCGGCGCCTACACCCGGACCGGCGTCTCCACCGTCAAGTACGACCGTTGGGACGGCGACAATGAAACGAACCGGACCATAGACGCGCCGAGCTTCAACGTCTCCATCGTCTCGAACCTCGGGAAGAGTAACGGCATTCAGGACATCCAGGTCAGCTTCAACAACGTCACCCACGACACCATGTTCAAGGGCGAAGGCGAATACTCCGAACCCGAAGGCGGCGACGCCGTTGTCTCGGTCGAATTCTACGACTCCCTCGGCAATCCGAAATCGGCGACGATGCGGATGGCGATGGTGGACTCGAACGACGATTTCACCACCTGGCGCTGGTACGCCGACTGCACGGCCGACTCCGACGCCTCTTGGCAGACCGATTCGAACGGCGACATCACGACCAGCCTGAACGTCGGCACCGGCCTTATCCGCTTCGACAAGGACGGGAACTACGTCAAGGGGGCGGAGATGTCGGAAACGGGCGGCATCGCCATCGACCAGCGGTCGCAGGGCGTGAACGACCCCATTATGATCCGGGTCCTGAACGGCCTGTCCTCGGCGTCGCCGCATGATCTCGATTTCATCGAACTTACCTGTTCGGCGACGGCCAATTCCTTCATGCTGAAGAGTCAGAACGGCCGGGCGCCGGGCAAGTTGGACGAGTTCACCGTCAGCGCCAACGGTACCATCATCGGCCACTATGACAACGGGAACAACGTGCCGATTGCCCGCCTCGGCCTCGCCATGTTCGCGAACGAAAACGGCCTCGTCGCCGCCGGCAACAACGTTTACCAGTCCGGCCCGGCCAGTGGCGACCCCCTCTACACCCACGCCGACACCGGCGGCACCGGGCAGATTGTCCACATGCAACTGGAGACGTCGAACGTGGAATTGACCGAGGAATTCACCAAGCTTATCACCACCGAACGCGGCTTCCAGGCGAATTCCCGGACCATCACGACGGCGGACGAAATGATTACGGAACTTCTCAACCTGAAACGGTAACGTTCAGGCTTCATGCCAAACGATTCCCCATGGACACGACGGCGCCGCCCGGGGTACCGGGGGGCGCCGGTCCGTTTCCCGGGGCGGGAACGGCGAATCCATACGGATTGGTTGATTGCGGGATGACGGCCCGGCTACCGGGCTTGCGGGCGGACGTTCCGGATACAGTCGAAGGGGATGGTGTCTGTGGCGCCGGCGTCGTCGTGGACGTGGACGCCTTCGGTGTCGATGTCGTCGACAATGCGGACGAGGTTGCCGCCTTCCTTCAGGGTGATGACGCATCGCTTGCCGAAAAGGACGGTCGGATCGGGCTGCATGGGAAATCCCTCCGGGATACGTGACGGGTGGCGCGGTTCAAATACATTTGTTATCAATGTATTTTACAGGTTTCACCGGAGAAAATGCAATGGGAAATGCGCGGCGGCGAACGGCGTGGCGCCGGGCCGCTTCAGGCTCCGGCGGTTTTGTCGGCGAGGGCCTTTTCC
>JAJBTL010000240.1:9249-15094 GCA_020860865.1 Planctomycetota bacterium
CCCGGAGGCAGGTCTGGAGCGTTTCCGGGAGTGCCTCCCGCATGGCGGCGACGAGGGACAGGATTTTGAGGTAAAGGTCCTTGTCGCCGGCGACATTCCCGAGGCCGGCGGCGACGTCGAGCCCCGGGACGGTGCGGACGGCCTCGAGGCGGCGTTCGGCCGGGTTGACAGGGCGGCGGCCGGACCGGGACGCGAGGCGGCGGGAACTGGACCGGCTTTTTTTCAGGAACCGGACCGAATCGCTCCGGGGCAGGTTCGGGTTCAACCTGATGACGGTGGAGCGGCGGAGGGCCAGGCTGTCGCTGGTGCCGGAGACCCGTTTCGACGTCGGCATCCAGGTGGCGAGGATGGCGTGGAGGCGGTTTTTCATAATGGGCTTCGCCATGAAGTCGTTCATCCCGGCATTGATGAACAGGTCCCGGGTGCCGATGACGGCGTTGGCGGTGAGGGCGATAATGACCTGATTCCGGTGGCGGCCGCCGAGGGCGCGGATGCGGCGGGTGCATTCGATGCCGTCCATCTCCGGCATCATGTGATCCATGAAGACGATGTCGTACTCGGCCTCCTGGACGCGCCGGATCGCTTCGGCGCCGGACCGGGCCTTGTCGACGCGGATGCCGAAAAAGCCGATAAGGCCCTCGGCGACCTCGAGGTTGATGGCGCTGTCGTCGACGACGAGGACGGCGGCGTCGGACGAAAATTGCATGGGTTCGCGGCCGCCCGGCTTCTCGACCATATCCGCCTCGCCAAGGACGAGGGGAAGGGCGATGCGGAACGTCGACCCGACGCCCGAGGTGCTGTCCACCGTGATGTCGCCGCCCATGAGGCGGGCGAGGTTCCGGGCGATGGAAAGGCCGAGTCCGCTGGCGGCCCGGCCGCGGCCGGCGCCGGCGCTGTCCAACGCAACGGTAGCGGAAGCGTCGGCGGCGGCGGCGGTTTCATCGTTCGCGGCGGCGAGGGGCTGGAACGGGTCGAACAGGTGCGGCACGTCGTCCGGAGGGATGCCGGGGCCGGTGTCGTGGACGTCGACGCGAACGGATTGGCCGTCCTCGTAGACGTCGATGCGGACGGTGCCGTTCCGGGTGAATTTGACGGCGTTCCCGACGACCTGGAGAAGCACCTGCCTGACCCGGATGTCGTCGCCGTGGAGATAGCGGGGGACGTCGGGGGACAGTTTCATTTCGAAGGTGAGGGACTTACTTTTCGCCATGGAGGAATAGACCGAATAGACGTGGTCGAGGAGGGCGTGGAAGTCGTAGTCCACTTCGAGGAGCGGCATTTCGCCGGATTCGAGTTTTGACAGGTCGAGGACGTCGGAGAGGATCTGGCAAAGGCGTTCGGCGGACAATTGGATATCCCGGGCGTATTTGGCCGGTTTGGCCGGGAGCGATTCGGCGGCAAGCAGTTCCGCCATGCCGATGATGGCGTTCATCGGGGTACGGATTTCATGGGAAATATTGGCGAAGAACCGTTCCTTGGCCGCCGCCGCCTGCGCCGCCGCCTCCTGTTCGAATTGGGCTTCCAACGCGACGAGGCCGAGTTCGTTCCCGCGAATGAGCTGGTCGACCATGGTCATCATGGAACTTTCCAGGCTGTCCACTTCGTGGCGGGGTACGGCGCGGGGCGTGTAGTCGTCCCGGACCGCGTCCAGGTTGCCGCTTGCTATCCACTGGGCGGCGGCGGTGAGGCGCTGAATCGGCCGGACGACGTTCCGCGTCGCCAGGGAGACGCAGGCGCCGACCAGGAGGAGGCCGGCAATGCCGATGGCGAGGACCAGCCCGTGGGCGTCCCGGCTCTGCCGGTAGGCGAGTTCCAGCGGCACTTCGGCGTAGAGGTACATCGTCCGGTCGGCGCTCTCGAACTGGAGGGGCACGATGTGGGTGAGGGTCGGCGCGGCTGTGAAGGCGGACGGGCCTTCAAACAGTTCTTCCCGTTTTTCCCGGAGAGCGGCCTGGATGCGGTCGGCGGACTGGCCGGCGCAGGCGAGATCGGCGATATTCCGGTGCAGTTCGTCCGGGACGGACGAGTAGACGATAAAACCGTTTTCGGCGAGGAGGAGAAGGCGGCGGCCTTCCCGCGATTCCCATTCCCTGAGGAAGGAAAAGCTCTGTTCGTACCTGACGTCGACGCCGAAAACGAAGGCGAGGCGTCCGTTGTCGTACACCGGCACCGCCAGTTCGCCGACGTATTGCCCGCCGAAACCGTCCTCATAATCGAAGCTGTCCATGGTAAAAAAGAACGGCTGGCCGGTGCGGCGCGGGATGTTGTACCAGGGGGTGACGACGGGATCGTCGAGATAGCCCTCGTTTTTCAATCGGCGGACAGGCGAGACGCCGTCGTCCGTGCGGACAAACATGTAGCCCCGGCGCTGGTCGACATTGTAGCTGCCGGCCTCGACAACGACCCAGGCGCTGTGGATGTCCGGATGGGCGGTGATGGCGTTCCGCGTCAGTTCGACAGCGTCCTGGTCGTCGGCATGGCTCAGGCCAAGCGAGGACAGGAGGTCGAGGGCGGTGTTGTGCATGACGGACTGGATGTTTTGGATAACGGTCCGGGACCGGCCGTCGACCTGTCCGGAGATGAGCATGGTCCGCTCAATCGCGTCCCGGCTGTTCAGGTGAAAGATGATGTAATTGACCGCGACGAGCACGGCGACGAAGGCGAGCACGAGGGGGACAAGGGTGGAGAGGACGATGCGGGCTGAGATGGAGCCCCGGGGTTTTGGCATGCGTGTCCTTGAAGGCGTTTCCGCGCTCGGCCGCGCCGCTCGAAAAGTCGGCGGAGACCGGTTGTCGCGCTCGTCACCCCGGCGGTCGCCCGGTGGTGCGGCGATTATTACACTGTCCCGTCATCCCTTGTGTGAACTGTGGACGCTGTCCGGGTGGCGGTCCCGGAGCCGCGATACCGGTGGGGAGATGCGTCGTCTCTACTATTTCCCGCTGGTCGAGTCGGTGCATCCCCCCGGATGCCTTGACTGGCGCTGGCGGTATTTATTGTCCAAAAATGCCGCCGGGCCGCACTGTATTTTTTCTACTCGCCTTTCGGACGGCGATCCGTAACGCGTTTGGCCTTGCCCTGGAACCGTTCGAGCGTTTTCGGCGCGACCAGTTCCACTTCCATCCTGATGCCGGTGACGGAATTGATGGCGGCGGAAATCTTGTCCCTGAGGCCGACCATTTCCCGCATCGAGGCGGAGAACATTTCCGGGAGGATCTCCACCCTGACCGTCGCGACATCGAGGGTGCCGGGGCGGTCGACATCAATCATGTAGTGCGGCGCCGCCTCGCGGACGCGGAGGAGGGCTTCCTCGATTTGCGTCGGATAGACGTTGACGCCACGGATGACCAGCATGTCGTCGGACCGGCCGGTGACGCGGCTCATCCTGACACCGGTACGGCCGCACGGGCACGGTTCGTGGTTGAGGCTCGATATGTCCCGGGTCCGGTAGCGGATGACGGGCATGCCTTCCTTCGTCAGCGTGGTGATGACGAGTTCGCCCTTCTGGCCGTCCGCCACCGGTTCGAGCGTTTCCGGGTCGAGGCATTCGACGAGGAAGTGGTCTTCCGAGAAATGCTGGCCTTTCCGGTATTTGCATTCGCCGGCGGCGCCGGGGCCGATGACCTCCGAGAGGCCGTAGTTGTCGGTGGCGAAGATGCCGAGATCGTCCTCGATGCGGGTGCGCATCTCGTCGCTCCACGGTTCACCGCCGAAAAAGCCGTATTTAAGGCCGAGTTCTTCCCGTGGGATCTTATGGGCCTTGATGGCTTCGCCGAGGGTGAGGGCGTAACTCGGGGTGCAGACGATGGCGTCCGGCTTCAGGTCCCGGAGGATGGAAAGCTGGCGCTCGGTATTCCCCGACGCGGCCGGGACGACGGCGCCGCCGACGTTTTCAATGCCGTAATGGAGGCCGAAACCGCCGGTGAACAGGCCGTAGCCGAAGCTAATCTGCACCAGGTGGCCGGGCCGGAGACCGCCGGCGACGAGGAAGCGGGAGACGACATTTGTCCAGTTCCGCATGTCGTTATGGGAATAGGGAACAAAGGTCAATTTCCCGGTGGTGCCGCTCGACCCGTGGATACGGGCGATTTCGTTTTTCGGAATCGCCATGAATCCGTAGGGGTAGCCGTCCCGGAGATCCTGCTTGGTGGTGAAGGGTAGCCTCCGGAGATCGTCCAGGCTTTTCAGGTCGGCGCCGGAGATACCGCCCAGTTTTTCCCTGAAGAACGGGACCCGCTCTTTCGCGTAGTCGACAATCTTCTGGAGCCGTTCAAGCTGGAGCTTCCGCAGGTCTTCCCGCGGCAGGGATTCGTTTTGATCGAAAATCTGATCGTCAATATCGTGGACCATGTTAAAAAGAGCCCTTCAGAATGTCGATGTTGGTGAGAACCTTAACGTCCTTGGCCTGGAGGGCGGCGATGGCGTCGTCGGGTTTGTCGAAGCGGAAGACCATGACGGCGTTTTCGCCGCGATGGAAGGTGAAGGCGTACATGTATTCGATATTGATGTTCTTTTCCGAAATAATGTCGAGGATGCGGAGGAGCCCGCCCGGCTTGTCGTCGACCTCGACGGCGAGGACCTCGGTCTGGTTCACGACAAAGCCGGCGTCACTGAGGGCGGTGACGGCTTTGTCGGTGTTGTCCGTAAGAAGGCGGAGAATGCCGTACTGCTGGGTATCGGCGAGGGACAGGGTCGTAATGGAGACGCCGGCGTCGGCCAGGGTCCGGCAGATGGTCTGGAGGTGGCCGGGCTTGTTTTCCATAAAGATGGCAATTTGCTGAATTTTCATAAACACCCCTTTAGTGTGAAGGAATGGTGCGATTATCATTTTCCAAACCAGGTCCGTCAATCAATCCCTGACGGCGGCGATGAAAAAGCATATTACCCGCGTTTATCAATGACCCGTTTGGCCTTGCCTTCGCTCCTGACAATGGTTTTCGGTTCGACCAGGGTGATTTTCGCGTTGATGCCGATGGTGGAATAGATGGCGTGGGCCACCGATTTCTGGAGATCCTCGAGTTCCCGGATGCGGTCGCCGAGGACTTCCGGGGTGATTTCCATCTGCACTTCCATCTGGTCGAGGCCGGATTCCCGGGTGACGACAATGAGGTAGTGGGGAGAGACGCCCTTGATGCGCATGAGGGCGGACTCGATCTGCGACGGGTAGACGTTGACGCCACGGATGATGAGCATGTCATCTGAGCGGCGGCCGATGCGGCGGATGCGGCGGACGGTGCGGCCGCAGGCGCATTGCTCGGTCATGAGGGACGTGATGTCCCGGGTCCGGTAGCGGATCATCGGGATGGCTTGTTTCGACAAGGTGGTGAGGACCAGTTCGCCCTCTTCGCCGTCCGGCAGGTTTTCGCAGGTTTCCGGATCGATGATTTCCGGGTAGAAGTAGTCCTCCCAAACGTGAAGGCCGTT
Organism: Planctomycetota bacterium; assembly: GCA_020860865.1. Lineage (GTDB taxonomy): Bacteria > Planctomycetota > SZUA-567 > SZUA-567 > SZUA-567 > JAJBSZ01. Next base: position 14,671 of record JAJBTL010000240.1, read on the forward strand.
CTGTTCCTGGCATTCGATGGCGACGCCGGGGCCGATGATTTCCGACAGGCCGTAAATGTCGTGGGCGCGGATGCCGGTGGTGTCCTGGATGTGCTGGCGCATGGCTTCGGTCCACGGTTCGGCGCCGAAAACGCCGACGCGGAGCTTCGTTTCCCTGATATTGACGCCGGCCTCGAACGCCTTTTCGGCGATGTGGGTGAAGTAACTCGGGGTGCAGCAAATCGCCGTGACGCCGAAGTCCTGGAGGACCATTATCTGCCGCTCGGTGTTGCCGCCGGACGTCGGGACGACGGTGGCGCCGAGGGCTTCGCCGCCGTAGTGGGCGCCGAGGCCGCCGGTGAACAGGCCGTAACCGTAGGAGACCTGCATGACGTCGTGCTCGCTGAGGCCGCAGGCGAGGAGGCAGCGGCGCATGGCGTCGGGC
>JAJBTL010000240.1:15104-15823 GCA_020860865.1 Planctomycetota bacterium
GGGTATAGCCGACGACAATCGGTTTCCCGGTGGTGCCGGACGAGGCGTGGAGGCGGACGACCTGTTCCCGGGGAACGGCGAACAGGCCGTAGGGATAGGTGTCCCGGAGATCGGTCTTAAGGAAGAACGGCAGGCGCCGGATATCGTCGAGGGTTTTAATGTCTTCCGGCTTGACGCCGGCTTCGTCCATCCGCCGCTTGAGGAGGCCGCTCTCCTGGTGGTGATAGGCGAGGTTGACGGATTCCTTGAGGCGCTGGAGCTGGAGGGCCCGGAGCTGCGGCAGGGGAAGATAGTCCGGAGCGCTGGCCGGATGGAAACAGGCGTCGCAATGGGGTTGTTGAGTCATGCGCGTTTCCTTGTTCAGTTCATGGCGGTTGACAATTTTTTGAAAAGGTGGCCGGTCGCACCGGATGCACGTCGGCCGGAAGTGAGGTAATTTTCACAATTGTTCGGATTTGTTCACTTTAAGTCAAGTAAAATGCGGACATCCTTGTGGTATGGGGCGACGGGGTTTAACTCGGACCGACAGGTTTGTCTGGCAAGTTACCGGCAAGTCAGACAATGCGTTGATGAGCAACCGCGCCGGGAACGATGAATTTGACGCGGATTAATCGATGGCAAGGGCGTTTTCCACGGAAGCTGTTTCACGACTGCTGTAAATCGCTTGAAAAAAAAGACCGGCGGTTTATAATGCTCTGTTGGTTGCCCCCCCTCCGAAC
>JAJBTL010000395.1:0-8779 GCA_020860865.1 Planctomycetota bacterium
GTCGAGGAAATCCCAAAACGCCCTCCCGAGCGCGGCGTCGCGGAAACCGGGCAGGCCGAGGCGATCCATGTACTCGAGAAGCTCCGGAATCGGCAGGACGAGGACGGCGTCGCGGTCGGGATCGCCGGCCCGGAGCGTCGCGTGGAGCCGGTACAGGCCTGTCCCGACGGCGAGGGACAGGCGGTTCGCTTCGGGGAAGCGGAGATGGTGGGCGGATTCGGAGGTCGGCATGAGCCAGTGGACATCGGGTTCCGGTTCCCGGATTTCCAGGCTGTCGAACCAGCCTTTTTCCGACACCTTGGACAGCCAGTGAAGGAGTTCCCGGCCGGTGGTGGCGAGGGCCTGTTCGACAAAGGTCTGGCCGACGCCGACGCCGAGGTGCCAGGCGGCGCCGCGCGGCCCGAGGATGGCGTCGGCCCGGGCCGGGGTAAAGTCCATCGTTTCAATTGCCTCGATGACGCCTTCGTCCATCTCGATTTCGAACGCGCCCGACACCGCCCGTTCCACCACGGACGGCACGGTGGCGCCGCGCCGGCGGGCGCGGTCGAGGAATGGCACCGCCTGTTTCCCGATGTCGCAGAGACGCTTGATGATGACCAGTTCGTCGTCGCCGGCGAACTTCCGGTACAGCATGGCGCGAACGGCGGCGGGGAGGCGTTCGGCCGGAATCGTCGTGTCGCCGATGCGGCTCAGCAGTTCCTGGGTGGACAAGTTTTTCGTCGCATCGCGGATGTCCTGGAGCCAGCCGAAATCGCTGTCCGGCTTCGGCGGCAGCGTGCCTTCGTAGGGGTCGCACTGGAGTTCGTCGTAGCCGTGGAGGAAGACGATGGTGTTGTCCAGGTCGTCCACGCGGGCAAGCCAGGCGGTCTTGATGAACCGGTCGAGGCGGCGGTCGTGGGCGACAAACGATCCCCAGGTCATGCAGTTGCCGTCGGAGTCGTTATACCGGGTCGTTTCAATGTGGTCGACAATGCGCCAGGACAGGCCGTCCATGGGGAAGTTCGCCGCCGCGCAGACAGCCAACGCCGCCGCCAGTTCCCGGTTTTCGTGCCGGGACGGGAGGACGAGTTCCCGGAAAACCACGCCGCCATCGCCGAACCGGTCGATGTTCGAGGCGGCGCGGGTCAGTTCCCGTTCGAGAAGGAGGGTAAGGTCCTCGTCAACCCAGGGCTGGACCAGTTCGGCGGCGCGGAGGGCGTACCGCATGTTCTGTACCGGTTCGAGGCCGGACAGTTCGTCGAAGAACCAGCCGCACGAGGCATACATGAGGACGGTGTTGTGGAGCGCCTCGAGAAGGCGCCAGAGCCGTTCCACTTCGTCCATGGACAATTCGTGGCTGGCATGGCGGAGGACGAAGCGCCGCCGGCTCTCGAAGGTCGGGGTGAGGATAATGTCGACATAGTCCATGAACGCCTCGTCCACATCCCAGAGGAGCGGGCCGAGTTCCTGGCGGGCGACGAGGCGGACGCGGTGGCGGACAGCGTCCAGGGCGTTCCGGAACGGTTCCCGCCAGGACTGGTTCCAATTCGCCGGACAGGGCGAATGACAGCCGCAGTCCCGGTACCAGCGGCCGACGCCGTGGGAGCAGGACCAGGACGAGCCGCGGCCGTCGTCTCCGTTCCACAGCTTCACTTCCCAGGTCGGCGGGTTGTCCCGGATGAATTCGTCCGCCGACACCACCTTCAAACCGAGTTGTGGCGCGATATCCCGGAACAGCCGGGAAAGCGCTTCTTCCCCGTGTTTTTCATGGTGGCCGTAGATTTCCCCGTCGGTGACGATGGAGACGAGCTGGGCGTCGTCGGAGACGCGGTAACAGTTTTCCAGTTCGCGGGCGAGATCGTCCGGGCGGTTCAGGATATGGTCGAAGCTGACCTTGAGGTTGAGGCCCGGGGTATAGAACACGACGTCCAGGCAGCGTTCGAAATGGGTGCGGCCGCCGCCGTCGATGTCGAACAGGCGGTAGGCGCGGCGGGTGTCGATGGCGCCCATGCCGACGTCGTGCCAGTCGAGGCTGCCGAACGGCCGCGCCCGGGAGGCCTGGTGCGGCGAGAGGATGACGTAGCGGACCCGGTGATCAATGAGGGCGCGGACCGTCTCCGTATCGATGCCGGACTCGGACAGCCACATCCCGTTCGGGTAGAAGCCGAACCGGTGGTGGAATTCCTTCAGGCCCCAGACGACCTGGACATGGCGTTCGCGGGCGTCGGCGAGCGGCAGAATGGCGTGGCTGTAGGCCTGGGCCATGGCGAAGGTCCGGTCGAGAATGGTGGCGTCGGCCAGGTGGCGGAGGAGTTCCGGATGGACCCCTTCGACCCACGAGAGGAGGGTCGGCCCGAAATTGAACGAGGTATGGGCGTAGTTGTTGTAGAGATCGACGACGCGGCCGTCGTCGTCGTAGACCCGCGATCGGGCCATGGGGAGGTAGCATTCGTCGGCGATGCGCCTGTTCCAGTTTTCCCACGGCGCGGCCGAGTGCTGCGGATCGATCTGCCCGGTCCAGGGATTTTCACGCGGCGGCTGGTAAAAATGCCCGTGAACAAGAAGGTAGCGGTCTCCGGCCATGCTGGTCTCCTCATGAGGGACTGGAGACCATAGTATACCAACGCCCCGGTAAAACAAAAAGGGGCTACCGGCCCGGACAGGCGATTCGGGCGGCCGCCGGTTTGGTTGTGCGGGGACCGGCGACGCTGTCGGCACGGCCGGTGGATTTGTCTGTCCGAAGAGAATCGATGCAACCATGGTGCCGCGATACACCGTTTGGTTTCGGTCCGAAACAGGCCGAGCCACAACGCATGCCGAATTTTTTAAAATAAAGTTCAGAATAAAATGAAAATTGTCGAAAGAAACCATTCGGTTCGGGGAAAGTGTCAGGACGAAAGGCACAGTGCCGATCATCTTCTTTACTCGAAGACGGACAATCGGCGTGCTCCACGTGAAAGCGAAGGATTGCTGCGATGCGCGAAAAAACTATCGTCCTGCGGAAAAACGGCCACTGGTATGTTCTCAATTCCCGGAACGGCGACGAAAAGGAAATCATCCTCGCCCTCATGGAATATGCCGAGGAAGAGCAATACGATATCGAACCGCAAGAAGTTTACGATCTTATGGAAAAACTGGGCTGGAAGATGGAAGTCTATATCCCCGGCCTCGGCGCTGCCTGAAGACTTTTTTTTCGGTACCGAATATTATGAATCCCGCGACTACTGTCGTTATCAATACATAAACATTCCAAGTCCTCGCGTCCATTAACCCGGGACCACATGCGGTCTTGGGTTGTTTTTCACCTTCAGGACGATGTTATCGGAACCGGAATGTTACATTGACAATACCATGCCGATTGGTTTTGTATGAAAACCATTTTTGCCGTTCCGGCCTATAATTGGCTTCAGCCCGGCCCGGCAAGAGGACGATAATGGAATAGAACGCCGTCCAGGGAGTGGAGACGACTCCCGCCATGGTTGGGTATATTGCGGACGGCGCTGTTATTTTTTGGAATATGTTGTTATGGCAAAAGATATGGATTTCGACGACGAAGACGACGACGAGCGGGAAGCCCCGCCCCGGCGTTCGTCACCGCCACGGTATGGTCCTTTTTTGACCATCGCCGTCGCTATCCTTATGCTTTTCGGAGCGATGAGCCGGTTTGGAAAATCCGAAACCGGGTCGTGGCTCAACCTCGATTTCCTGGCCAGCCGCAGTATCGAACAGGACCGCCTCCGCCTCCAGGAGCAGCGCAACCTGACCCTGGTCACCCTCGGCGCCGTGCCGACGTCGCAGCCGCACGACCCCGGACCCGGTCCGGACCTGGCCATGGCGGCGCCACTCCAGGCGCGGACCGTGCTGCCGCCGTCCCGGGGCGAGTTCGACCTCGAAGCGTTCGAGGTCGAGCAGCGGGAACGCCAGCGCCGGGAACAGGGAATACAATTGTCAATGCCGGGCCAGACCGGCGCCGGCGCCGGGACCGGTCCTGAATCGGGTCCGGCCACGCATTTTGATCCGGTGCCGGAAGCGCAGCCGACAGTGTCGGCCGGGACCGTGTATGTCGTCCGCCAGGGCGACAATTGGGTGAAGATAGGCAAGGCCACCGGCACCAAGTGGCAGGATATCCAGAATGCCAACCCGTCAAGCAAAAACGGATTGCGTGCCGGGATGAAGTTGGTTATACCATAAAGGGTAGCGGCGACGGGTGAACGTGAACCGAGGGGATGTTTCGCCCGGGCACATGATGATCGCTGTGGCGTGGTTCCGGAGCGCATGTCGGGGCAATCGGGAAAATGGTGCGAACAGTCCGATTGTTAAAAGGATTCGTCCGACCGGCAGGACAGAAAACAGCGCCCAACGTCACAACAACCTCCATGAGCATTGGCGATAATGCCTCGGATCGTTACTGGTGCCGCAGCCGCATGCCCGCATGGGATACTGCCACCGTTTCTGACTTATAGAAAACGCCTGCACGGCGTTGGCGCATCCTTTGCAGGTCGATACCACATTCGGAGCGCAAGCGTATTATGCGGACACGACGCGTCGGGATTTTTACCGCCTTTCTGGTTCTCCTCATGCCGCTTGCCGTCACGGCCGGCGACTTCACCTTCGGGGACGACCCGTTCGGCACCGGCGGCGGCAAAGCCGACTCCCTGTTCGGCGATATCGGCAGCGCCGCGCCGTTGTTCCCGAAACCCGGTTCAGGCACTGCCGGCGGCACCCTCGCCATCCAGGTCGTCCCGGAGACGACCGCCATTGCCCCGGATACCCCGTTCCGCGTCGCCGTCGTCCTCGACCATCCCACCGGCTCCTATTCCTACTGGACCAATCCCGGTGGCCCCGGCGTCGGTACCAGGGTCAAATGGAACCTCCCGGACGGCTTCACCGTCTCCGGTCCGGAATGGCCGATCCCGGAACGTTACGAAAACGGCGGCATGGTCTTCTACATCTATAAAGGCAAGACCGCCCTCGTCTATACCGTGACGCCGCCGTCCACCCTGAAACCCGGCGAAACGGTCGAACTGGCCGGCGATGTCGACACCCAGATTTGCACGCCAAGAAGCTGCACGCCGATTAAAAAACCGGTTCTCGCCAAAGTCATCGCCGCATCGGAACCGGGCAAGGCCGACCCGGCCGTCAGCCTCGCCGTTCAGACCCTGCCGGTCCGTCCGACCAAATGGCGCCTCGAAGCAGCCAAGGGCGACAACTCCCTCGCCATCCTTCTCCACCCGGAATCCGGCGCCAACCCGGACCCGGGGACGGTCTATTATTTCGACGACGACCCGGCCTCGGCCGTGGACAGCCAGCAGCCGCAGCGGTTCGAAAACGACGGCACCGCCTGGCGCCTGACCTTGCCAATAAAGCCGGGCGGACTTGCCGAAGACGTGCGCCTCACCGGCATTCTCCATTCCGAAAAGGGCTGGCTTGACAGCGCCGACGCGCCGGAGGCGTTTTCCGTCGACGTGCCGATAACCCTCGGCGCCATCCCGCCCGGCGGTCATCCGGCAGTGTCCGACCGGACCATGCTTCTCCTCCTCTTCGCCTTCCTTGGCGGCCTCCTCCTGAACGTCATGCCCTGTGTCTTCCCGGTTATTGGGTTGAAGATAATGGGCTTTGCCAAACAGGCGCACAAGGACCGCCGCGCCGTCTTTCTGCACGGCCTCAGTTATACCGCTGGCGTCCTTATCTGCTTCTGGACCCTGGCGTTTCTCGTCATCACCATGGGTCGCGGCTGGGGGGCGCAGCTTCAGTCCGAGTGGTTCCTCCTCGCCATGGTCCACCTGTTCCTCATTATGTCACTGAACATGGCCGGCGTGTTCGAAGTCGGCACAACCGTCGCCGGCGCCGGCCAGGGCCTGACCGGCCGCGAAGGGTTGAAACGGTCGTTTTTCACCGGCCTTCTCGCCACGTTGACGTCGACGCCGTGTTCGGCCCCGTTCCTCGGCACCGCCCTCGCCTACGCCCTGTCCCTCCCGGCCATCCTGTCCCTGGGTGTTTTTACCCTTATGGGACTCGGCTTTTCCTTCCCGTACCTTGCCCTGTCCCTGTTCCCGGGCTGGCTGAAGCGCCTGCCGAAACCGGGTCCGTGGATGGAAACATTCCGCCAGGCCATGGCTTTCCCCCTGTTCGGGACGACAGCCTACCTGTTCTGGACCATGGAAGCGATGATGGATGAATGGCGCTTCCTCATGCTCCTGTTCGGCCTTGTCATGACGGCGATGGCCTGCTGGCTCTACGGAAAACGCCAGAAGGCGCAGATCCGCCGGCCGCGCGCGGCCAAGGGCCTCTTCGGGGTAGCGGTCGTGTCCCTCGCCTGCGGCCTCTGGCTCGGCATGCCGAAAGGCGCCGACGATCTGGAATGGCGCGAATGGTCGCCGGAATTGGTGAGCCGCCTCCGGAACGAAGGCCGGACGGTGTTTGTCGACTTCACCGCCCGCTGGTGCGCCACCTGCCAGGTCAACAAGCGCGTCTACTCGAACGCCGAACTCCGCGATCTCCTGAAGGAAAAGGACGTGGCGCTCCTGAAGGCTGATTGGACGCTCTATGACGAACGGATAACCTCGACCTTGCGGGACGAATTCGACAAGGCGGCGGTGCCGGTGAATGTCATTTACCGTCCCGGCGAGAAGGAACCGACGCTGCTACCGGACATCTTGACTGTGGAGAATGTCGGACAGGTACTCCGGGAATTACCATAGCCGCCGGGCAAATCCCGCCGGCCACAGCCGTGTTTTCTCTTGACACCGTTCCCGGTAACCGTATTATTTTCTCTTTCACTGCCCCCTCGTCTAATGGCAGGACAGCAGTTTCTGGCACTGCATGTCGGGGTTCGAATCCCTGGGGGGCAACCATTTACAAAAACGCCAAAGTCCGCCTAAGGTCGCTACGCCTTGGCGGACTTAGCTTTTATCCCCATATCAGGCGCCATCTCGTCCGAAGCATATCCTTGACATTCTTTATTATAGTGAGTATTTCTGTACGTATTTAGGCCCGTTCAAGGGAAAGTCACATGGGCCTTTCAGATCGTTAAAACTCGCTTTAACGCCACAATGGGTCCGCCCCTCACCAATGGGCACGCATTGCCTTGTCGCGGCGCCTCGCAGCTCAGGCACCAGGACCAAATGACTCTCACACTAAGAATGAATGGAGGTTGGTATGCTGTTTTGGAATAGGGCGCGGAGTGCTTTGTTTGTCACGCTGTTATTCTTTACGGCGTATCAGGCCGATGCCGGCGATTTTCGCGTTGAGGTTGTCTCCAAAGGTTTTCAACACGATTTCTGGAGACAGGTGAATCGCGGCTGTGATCAGGCCGGCAAGGACTTCGATGCGGACATAAATTTCGTTGGTCCCGAATCGGAATCCGGCATAGCGGAACAAATCACGCTGCTGGCCGAAGCCCTCAAGAGAAACCCCGATGCCATGTGCGTCGCCGCCATTTCGCCCGAACCGGCTTTGGTGGAACTTGTATTCAGCGCGGTGGAGGCAGGGATTCCGGTTATCACCTTCGATTCCGACATAGGTATAGACATGGGCAGTGACGTTCAGGCGTTTGTCGCGACCGACAATATGGACGCCGGGGCCGGGGCGACCGACAAGATGTACGAGGCGCTGTCAGTGAGGAAATCTAGACCCTCCCAGCCCATACGTATCGGCGTGTTTTCGCAAGATTTGATGTCCCAGTCCATTGGCGACCGGACCTTCGGCTTTATCGAGCGAATAAAACACCTCTACGGAGCCGGGAACGTCGCCGTGGAAGGGGCGGAACTGTACAGAATGCCCAATCCAAACGCATCTGTCATTCTCGAGGTGGCGATACCGCCAAAAACGGTCAGCGAGGCGATGGACCAAGTCGTCCGTAGCGTCCTCTCCAAACCTGATTTAGTCGGGGCGTATGGCTCGAACGAATTTTCCGCCAAAAGTATGGTCACCGTCAATGCGGAGCTGAACGTGCTCGGGCCGGACAAGGCCGTCGGCATTGGCTTTGATTCAGGCGCTGATCAGGTGCGTGCCGTCAGGGACAGGGTGTTTCTTGGCTCCATCACCCAGAACCCGTTCATGATAGGCTATCTTTCCGTAAAAACCGCGATTGAGGCAGTCAAGGGTATGCCGGTGGATGACACTGCGGTGCCGTTCTTCTTCTACACTGCCGACAATCTTGATGAACCGGACATTGCCGCCTGCTTATACGATTAACATCGTTCCGTGCTCGTCATAACAGAAAACCCCCTGCTCCGTAATGGATGCAGGGGTTTTTCCATTGCACTACCGATATACGTATGAGGAATGTAAAAACAACCGCCGCACCGGATGTGTCTTCGGAGTGGCGTTTGTATTTTCACTGTCTCGAACAGTCACTTCCCGACCCGCGTCCAGGCGCAGTTGTTCCGGGCCGACTCGAGGGCGGCTTCGATGAATTCCATGCCGCGAATGCCTTCGTGGGTGGAGGGGTAGTCGTCGTAGGAGGATTCGACAGAGGCGCCGTCCGCCACCGCCCGGATGGCCCGGACCGCGTCGCCGTAGAGGTTGGCGAACGCCGCCATCACGCCTTCCGGCTGGCTGGAGGACATCCGGGTGGCGGCTTTGGCCGCGTCGCTGGCGGCGGCGACGTAGTCCCAGCCCTTGCTCCATGATTCCATGGGGCGGTCGGGGTAGCGGACGACGAGGTGTTCGTGATCCGAATGGCTCCATTTGAGGCTGGCCTTGTCGCCGTAGACCCGGATGGAAATCTCGTTCTCCTCGCCTATCGCCACTTCGCTGGCGCAGATGGTGCCCTTGGCGCCGCCTACCCACCCGACCA
>JAJBTL010000395.1:8789-15383 GCA_020860865.1 Planctomycetota bacterium
GACCAGCATGGAGACGTTGTCGTCGTTGCCGCGTCCGTCCACGAAGGTGGTCACTTCGGCGGCGATTTCCTCCATCCGGAGGCCGGTCACCGTCTCCGCCAGAATCGCCGCGTGGGTGCCGATGTCGCCGAGGCAGCCGGCGCCGGCCAGGGCGGGGTCGGTGCGCCATGAGGCCTGTTTGTTATTCTCGCGTTCGACCGGGTAGGACAGCCAGCCGCTGAGATATTCCACATGGATTTTGCGTATCTTCCCGAGGCGGCCGTCCTTGATGAGATCCCGGGCCAGCCTGACCATTGGATAACCGACATAGGTGTGGGTGAGGACAAGCACCCGGCCCTTTTTCTTGGCCAGTTCCGCCAGGTCCCGCGCCTCGTCCGCCGTCATGGTCATGGGTTTATCCATGACGACATGGAAGCCGGCCAGGAGCGCCTCGCGGGTCGGCTCGTAATGGAGGTGGTTCGGGGTGACGATGGAAAAGAAGTCGGCGCGTTCATGTGCGGGCCGTTGGAGCTCGTCCTTAATGAGATCCCGCCAGTCGCCGTGGACGCGGTCGGGCGGGAGGAACAGGGCCTCGCCCTGCTGGCGGGACTTCTCCGGGGTACTAGAAAAAGCGCCGGACACGAGGGTGATCTGCCCGTCCAGCCGGGCTCCCCTCCGGTGCGCCTCGCCTATGCCGGACCCGGGGCCGCCGCCAATCATGGCCATGCGGAGCGGTCGGGAACGCAGGTTGTCTGTCATCGCCTTCTCCTTGAGGAATACAGGGAAACATGTATAGACGTGATGGAACGGTTTTACATATTGTACTGCTCCTCACGGATTGTTTCCACCATGGCGATGATGTTTGCCACCGGGACGTCGTTCATCACTTCCTGGGACGGCCCGGCGATGTAGCCGCCGTTCTTCCCGAGGATGCGCATGACCCGGCGGGTCTCCTCCCGCACCTTGTCCGGCGGTGCGAAGGGGAGCAATTCCTGGGTGTCGATGCCGCCCCAGAAGGACAGGTCGCGGCCGAACTCGCGCTTGAGGTATTCGAGATCCATGCACGGTTGGACTGGCTCCAGAAGGTCGAGGCCGGCGTCGATGAGATCCGGGATGAAGGCGGTGATGTTGCCGCACGAATGCATCGCCACCGGCAGGTCGGCGTCCTTGAAGACGGCGAAGATGCGTTTGATGTTCGGGAGGAACATGTCCTTGAACATATCCGGCGAAAAGAACGAGGCAATCTGGGTGGCGAGGTCGTCGCCGTGATGGCCGATTTGGACGCCCATGGCCACTTTCCGTTTGGCGTCCTCGACCTTGAAGTCGGCAATGACATTCATCAGTCGCATGGCCCGTTCCGGTTCGGCGGCGAGATCCATCATGAACGCCTCGAAGGACCGGAGGCCGTAGGCCCGTTCGAACACGCCGCTATACCCGGCCGCCACAACGAGCCGGTCCACCGCCGCGCTTTTTTGGACAGCGTCCCTGATGGGAGTATAGGCGCCCGGCATGTCGATGTCCGGCGCCGTATAGGCCTGGACGGCGTCCTCGTCGTCCATGGTGAGAAAGTCGGCGGGGAGACGGGGCGGCATGAAGCCCTGACCCATTGACCGGTCGCCGTCCCGCATGGGCGCGAAGATCGGGTTGTAGCCGTCGATGAACTGGACAATGCCCATGCCCCAACTGTCAAAGACGAGGTGGTTTTTCCGGTCGACCTTGCAGAAGCCTTCTTCCTCCAGCCGGTCCATAAGGGCGGCGTCGTTCCGGTAATGGAGGGGGAGGTCGAATTTCGAATAGACGAAGTCGAGGTGGTTGTCGAGGAATTCGTCCAGGTGTCACGGTTCGACCCCCATGGCCAATTCAATCTCGCCGGTGCGGGTGCGGTCGGCGAAGTTGACGTGGCTGGGGATTTTATCCAGCGGCTTCCGCCGGATGGCGTTGAGTGCCCGTTCGATACGTGTCACGGGATAATCCTTTCGTTTGCGGCGTTCGCACTATCGTGTCTGGTGGGCGTTACTATGCCGTGGTGTAAAACTCCGGCCGCGCCTCCCGGGGAATGGCCACCCACTCCCCGGATTCCCGGGCTTTCGTGCAGGCGGCGGCGGTCAGGGCGGTCTGGTAGCCGTCCCAACTGGTCGGGCCTTCCACCACGTCACGGCGCACCGCATCGAGCCATTCGCCGATCTCGGTGTCGTAGGCATGGATAAACCGTTCCTTCCAGTCGTCACTGACGGCGAGGCTCCGGGTGCCGTCGTGCAAGAGGGACACCGCCGTCGGCGTCGGGAGGGACAGGCTGGCTTCCTCGCACACCACTTCGCAGCGGATGTCGTAGCCGTAGCGGCAGTTGATAAAGACTTCGATATCGCTGTGGATGCCGGAGTCCGTATACAGAAAAATGATCTGCGGATCGTGGAGGCTGGACGGGGTGTGCCGGGTCTTCCTCGGAAGGGCAACCCGGCAGCCCGTGTATTCTTCACCGAGGAGCCAGCGGAGGACGTCGATTTCGTGGACGGCGCAGTTGGTGATAAGCATCGGGGTGGTGTAACCGTCGACGAGGATGGCGTTCCGGTGGGCGCAATGCACCATGAGGGGCGACCCGTACCGGTCGGACCGGATCATGTCCCGGAGCGCCCGGTAGCCGGCGTCGTAGCGGCGCATAAAACCGACCTGCACCAGGTGCCGTCCGCCGGCAATTTCCGCTTCGACTATACGGCGGCAACCGTCGGCGTCGGGGGCGAGGGGCTTTTCGCAGAGGACGTGTTTTCCCGCCGCGATGGCGGCCAGAACGTATGTTTCGTGCGTCGGGTCGAGGGAGGCGACGAGGACGGCGTCGACATTCGGGCTGGAGACAAGGTCCCGGCCGTCGGCGAAAAATTCCGCGCCCCACTCCCGCGCCACCTGTCGTCCCGAGTCGGCGGCGATGTCCGCCACCGCCGTCACCGTGGCGCCCTTGACTACCCGGTTTATACGCCGGATGTGATCCCGGCCGATGGCGCCGCAGCCGATGACGCCTATTCGCATCGATTCCATGTTCGTCCCCTGATTCGAGAGTTTCAACTGTTATTTGGCCAGGCTTTCCTTGGTGGTGAGGATGACGCCGACCGGCACGTCCTTCGGGAGCGTTTCGCCGTTGATGGCCTTGATCGCCGATTCGATGGCGATTTTGCCGATGAGTTCCGGCTGCTGGCCGACCGCCGCGAACAGGCCGCCGTCCCGGATGGACTGCTTTGTCTCCTCGCCCGCGTCGAAGCAGATGACCTTGGCCTGGTCGGCCTTGTTCATCTGGATGATGGCTTCGAGGGCGCCCATGCCCATGTATTCGGAGGCGGTGAAGACGACGGCGATGTCGGGGTTGCTGGTGAGGATGTTCTGCATGACGTTGAAGGCCTGGTCCCGTTCCCAGTTGGCGGTCTGCTCGGCCACGACCTGGAGCTTCGGGTTGGAGGCGATGCCTTCCCGGAAGCCTTCGAGGCGCTGAATGCTCCCGGGGGAACCGGGGATGCCGGCGATGAGGGCGACCTTGCCGCCGTTCGGGAAGACCTTGGCCGCGTACTCGCCGCCGATACGGCCGCCGGTGATGTTGTCGGTGCCGATATACGTGTCGTAATGGCCGCCCTGATCGGCGAGGGCTTCTTCGTCGATGGTGTCGTTGACGAGGATGACCGGGATTTTCTTGGCGTTGGCGCGGACAATGGCCGGGATCTGGGCGACGGTGTCCGAGGCGGAGAGGACGATGGCGTCGACATTGCTGGCGACCATGTTTTCCACCATCTGGGACTGCTTTTCAATATCCGTTTCCTTTTCCGGGGCCTGGAAGATGAGGTCGACATTCATCGCCTTCGCCGCTTCCTGGGCGCCTATTTTCATATCCATGAAGAAGGGCGTGTTTTCCGTCTTGACGATCATCGCCACCCGTTTTTGACCGGCCCAGGCGGTTCCGGTTGCCAAAGCGAAGGCGAGGACCGCGACCAGCATCGTGCTTTTCCTGAACATTGCGCTCTCCCATTGATTCCAAAAATGACAGTTGAATGCGTCGTCCCGTGCCACAGCGGCATGACGGTATCGAGACGCTTGTTTTGACGTGACGCGGAATATCAATCCTTCTTCTGGAGCGTGTCCATCAGGACGGCGCCGACGATGACCAGGCCGATGATGAACTGTTGCCAGTAGGAGGAGGCGTTGAGGAGATTGAGCCCGTTCCGGAGCACGCTCATAATGATGGCGCCGATGATGGTGCCCTGGACCTTGCCGACGCCGCCGGAGAGGCTGGTGCCACCGATGACGGCGGCGGCGATGGCGTCGAGTTCGTAGCCGGTGCCGGCGATGGGCTGGGCGGAGTTCAATTTGGCCGTGAGGACAATGGCGGCACAGCCGGTGATGGCGCCGCAGAGCATGTAGGCGAGGGTTTTGTAGCGGCGGACATTGACGCCGGAGAGGCGGGTGGTCTCTTCGTTGCCGCCGATGGCGTAGATGTAGCGGCCGAACTCTCGGTAGCGGAGCAGGTAGAAGATGATGATGTAGAGGACGACCATCACCAGGATCTGCACCGGAATGCCACCGATTTGGCCAATGCCGACGAAGCGGAGCCCGGGCCCGAAGGAGGAGATGGCCCTGCCGTTCGAGATGACGAGGGCGATGCCCCGGGCCATCGACATCATGCCGAGGGTGGCGATGAACGGCGGCAGTTTGCCCCGGGTTATCATGATGCCGTTCAGGAGTCCGCAGAAGGCGCCGATGACGAGACAGACGAACATCGCCAGCGGCACCGGGTAGCCGGACTTGAGGAGCATTGCCATAACGATCCCGGCCACCGCCAGCACGGAACCGACCGAGAGGTCGATGCCGCCCGTTATGACGACGACGGTCATGCCGAGGGCGACAATGGCGTTGACGGTGCATTGGGTGATGACGTTCGTAATGTTGTCGGCGGTGAGGAAGACCGGGGACATGATACTGAGGATGACGGAGAGGGCCAGGAGGCCGATGACGGTGGTGAGGCTGCGGAGGTGCCGTTTCCAGTCGAACGTGGTTGTCATGCCAGTGCTCCTTCGGCGAACATGGTCTCGACGCCGGTGACGTACTGCGCCACCTGGTCCTGGGTGAGTGACGGGACATCATCGAAGCAGGCGGTTATCCGGCCGTTGTACATGACGTAGAGGCGGTCGCTGACGCCAAGCGCTTCGGGCATCTCCGAGGAGAACATGATGATCGCCTTGCCTTCCTGTTTCAGCCGGTTCATGATTTTGTAGATTTCCACCTTGGCGCCGACGTCGATGCCCCGGGTCGGCTCGTCGAAGATGATGATTTTCGAATCGGTGTTGAGCCACTTGGCGATAACCACTTTCTGCTGGTTTCCGCCGCTGAGGTTTTTGACCCGCTGGCGCATGGACGGGGTTTTCACCGCCATGGACCGGGACAGCTTCTCGCACTCGGCCTGTTCCTTCCGGTGGTTGAGGCCGAGAGGCGTCATGAAGGCCTTCAGGTTGGCGAGGGCGATGTTGTCGGAGACGGAGAAGTCGAGGATAAGGCCCTGATTTTTCCGGTCCTCGGTGAGGAGGGCGACGCCGCGCTTTTTCGCGTCGGAGCAGGAACGGATGCCGATGCGGTCGCCGTCTATGATGATTTCCCCGTGGTCATACGGGTCGGCGCCGAACACGGCCCGCATCAGTTCGGTCCGTCCGGAACCCATCAGGCCGTAAAAGCCGACGATTTCCCCGGCCCTGGCGGTGAAGGACGCCTCCCGTACCTCCTTTCCCCGACTGAGGTTTTTTACTTCGAGGAGGACGCGCCCGGGTTCAACCCGGATGCGCGGGTACTGCTCGGTGAGGTCGCGGCCGACCATGAGATTTATCAATTGGTCCTTGGTGGTGCCGGAGGCTGGATAGGTGCCGATATAGCGGCCGTCCCGAAGGACGGTGATGCGATCGCCTATCCGGAGGATCTCGTCGAGGCGGTGGGATATGTAGACAATGGCGACGCCCTCCGCCTTCAGTCTTTCAATGATGGCGAAGAGGTTGTTGACTTCTTTTTCCGTCAGGGCGGACGTGGGTTCGTCCATGATGATGATGTTGGCCTTGAAGGAAATGGCCTTGGCTATTTCCACCATTTGCATCTGGCCGACGCTGAGTTCCCCCACGAGGGCGCGCTCTGAAATGTCCGAACCGATGGAGTCGAGGAGTGCCCTGGCCTGCCGGTTCATGCCGGACCAGTCGACGCCAAAGGCGTTTTTCGGGTGCCGGCCCATGAATATGTTTTCGGCGACGCTGAGGTTTTTTGAGGAGGTTCATTTATGGAATATGATGCTGATGCCGCGCTCCCGCTGTTCGGCGACGCCGGTGGCGCGGATGGGCTGGCCCTGGTAGACAATCTCCCCGGTGTAGTCCGTGTTGACGCCGGCGAGGACCTTCATGATGGTGGACTTGCCGGCACCGTTTTCGCCGAGGAGGACGTGCACCTCGCCGGGCAATGCGTCGAACCGGACCTGGTCGAGGGCGAGGACGCCCGGGAAGCGGACGCTGATATCCCGCATGGTCACCACGTATTCGGGAGCGGGCTGGAGGTCTGAGGCCACAGAACACCCTTTCGCATCAGGAAGCGGCACACCCGCGCGGGCGG
>JAJBTL010000175.1:0-5841 GCA_020860865.1 Planctomycetota bacterium
GCAGGGAGTCGAGGAAGGCAGCGAATTCCTTTTTGACGTCTTCAACCGTGGTTTCGGCAGGCTCGACCGCATCGACCGAAACGTCCACAGAGAACTGGATGCCGGCCGCCGTCGCGGTTGCGGTATTCCGGCCGGCTGAACCAGAGGATTGCAGGTAGCCCTGAAGAGTGGCGTAGTTGGTCATACTGTTTATGTTCATAGCGGTCCCTTTTTATCCCGGTTGCTTGAAATCTAAGCGGTTCGCAAAAGATACGCGCCGCCGCATCTGTATTGTTGTTATGCAAGCGTTTTGCCACCGGTGGCAGAAAGGGATGCCGGATTCGTTAACAATCTTGAACAAAACAGATTCAGGTCAAATTTTTATTTTTGTCCGCTCTTTTCGCTCAAGTTCCGGGAAGTTTTTGCCGGAAGATTTTTCACTCAACACTTCATTCCGGCATTCTTTGACCCACGGAGTAAAACAATAAGGGACCGGCGTACTGTGCCGGTCCCTGCTTTAGTCGCGCGACGGATTTACCGAACCATTTTATTGGTGGTGGTGATGGTCATGATTGTGATCGTCGCAATCGCAATCGCAGTGCTGGTGCATGCTGGCCTTGACCTGGCGTCCGTACTGGTCGGCGGCGATGAGAGCGGCGAGGTGATCCTCCGGGCTGTATTTAATCGGTTCCCAATGGGTGCATTCGTATGCCAGGTTCATGCGGTTGATGGCAATCATGAGGTGTTCGCGCGAGGTATCGACGATGTTCAGGTCCTCGAGGCACAACGGAAGCCTGGTGGCGGCGTGGAACTCGTAGATGGTGTCGATGAACTCTGTCGGTTTCTGGGTGAGGAACAGGGACGCGAGGATCCCCAGGGCCACCTTTTCGCCGTGGAGGAAGTGGTGCGTCTCCGGCAGTTCGGCCAGGCCCTGGTGGTAGCCGTGGGCAACGCCGCGGCCGCCCGATTCGAAGCCGACGGTGCTCATAAGGGTGCAGGCTTCGACCACGTCCTCGAGTTGCGGGGTGACAATGCCGAGATCGCAGTGATCGACAGCGACGGCGCCGGATTCCATGAGGACGTCGTAGCACAGTTCCGCCACCTTGTAGGCGGTACGGGTACCGGAATACCCGGTGAAATTGGTGTGGCGGGTCACCATGCAGGACTCGGCCTCCAGCCAGGTGGCGAGGGCGTCGGCGATGCCGCTCGACAGGTAGCGGGTCGGCGCGCCGGCGATGATGGCGGTGTCGACCAGGACGATGTCCGGGTTGAACAGGCCGTGAATGTCCCGGTTGACGGTATGGTCTTCGTTGTAGACGACGGCGTTTTTGCTGCACGGCGCATCCGAAGCGCAGATGGTCGGGACGACGACAACCTTGGCGGGATAAAAATAGGCGGCGCCCTTGGCGGTGTCGATGGCTTTGCCGCCGCCGACGCCGATGATGATTTCGCAGTTGTTATTCTTCGCTTCGGCCGCCGCCGCCTGCATCGCCGCTTCGGTGGATTCACCGGCGAAATCGACATAGACGAGGTTGATATGGCCTTTGACCGCCTCCTCTATCTTCGGTTTCATCATATCGGCAATGCCCGGATCGATGACGGCCAGGGCGGTCTTGCCAAGCGGTTTCAGGTGGGCGCCGAGTTCGTTGATGGCGCCGGCACCCTGGATATAACGGTGTGGGAAGATGGCGCTCCGAATCATGTGTATCTCCTTTCGCTGTGGCGGAACAGTGACGGCACCGGCGCCACTCGCCGGCCGCCGTCCCGTTCCGGAAAATGTTCTTAACATCCATGGTACCGGAAAACCGCCGCGGGACAACGCCGCGGCGGAGTTTTTATTCCAAACCTCACGCCGGTCCGTCTGCCCGTATCGGGGCAAACAAACCGGCTGACGAGGCGTTCCCCTGCGTATGCGGGTTTTTCATTTGGTTGACTGGGTCGGTTAAAAACCGAACTCGTAGCGTTCGTCGACATTTTCCTTGGTCACGGCGACGGCTTCCGTCAGGGTGATCCGGGGGTAACTGTAAGGGTCTTTGCCTTCATCGATGATTTCCGAGGCGATTTCGACGCCCTTGGCGGCGATGAGATACGGGCTGTTTTCGCCGGTGGCGAAATACTTGCCTTCCCGGATAAGGTCGTAGGCGGCCTTGGCGCCGTCGGCGGCGGCGACGATGTCGACGCCTTCGATGCCGGCGTTCTGGAGCGCGGTCATGGCGCCGAAGAGCATCTGGTCGTTTTCGCCGAGAACGCAGGTCAGGTCCATGTTGGCGGTAATAAGGTCCTCGGCCGCGACCAGCCCGCCCTCTTCCGACCACAGGCCCCAGCCCTGCCCGGCGACGGTGAATTTGGCGTCGTCTACAGAAGCGCGGCCACGGGCGGCGAGCCGGTTTTCGAAGTCATAGGCCATTTTCCACGCCTCTTCCTCAGAGATACCAAGACGGCTTTCGAGAATGCCGCAGAACAGGCCGGTGCGGCGCTCGAACCCGCCGACCTCGCCCTTGCCGCCGGAGAGCATGATGGCCTTGATGGGCGTGTCCTTGCCGACATGTTCGGCGTAGGTGATGCCGACGAGGCGGCCGTTCTGTTTATTGTTCGAGTAGACGGTGGTGACGTCCTTGGCGCCTTCGCCGATACCGGAGTCGAGGTTGATGACGGGGATGCCGGCTTCGGCGGCGTTGTTGATGACCGGCACGGCGGAATCGGGCATGCAGCAGTCGAGGAAGAGGAGTCGGACGCCCATGGAGATGAAGGCGTCGACATTCTGGGCTTCTTTTTCCGTGTCGTTGTTCGAGTCGAGGACGCTGCAGGTCCAGCCTTTCTCCTCGCACAGCTGCTTGACCGATTCGGCGAGGACAACGTAGTACGGGGAATCCTGGGTGCGGATGACAAAGCCGACCCGTTCGCCGGCCCGGGCCGGAACCAACGCGGACAGGCCAAGCACCAGGCAGCGTAGGAGCGCGAGACATTTTTTCATAACACAATCCTCCGTTGGGTAGCAACTGAACTCGGGATGAAAATCGAAACTGAGCTTTTCGTATGGACGGTACGCATGCGCGATTGAATATGAAGAGGTTATTTACAGGAGCGGCGGTGATGAAAGGCGTTCAGCAGCAATGTATTCTCAGCATACGCGCTGATCAGGTGATTGTCAACAGAAATTGACAATAAAAAATTGTTTTTAACATTATTCTTGATAATATTCCGCAACAAATGCCGCCCTTCCAAAGGAATGCGATGCCGGGAGACGCTCGAAGCAACTTGGTAAAGCTGCGTAAAAACAGGTTTTTCTGCACGACTGCAGCGCTAACCCATGCTTCCTCTTAATGCTTTATGATATCTGGAGTGCGAAAAATCCGCAATTACCGAGTCCGAAAGAGGACGTGATGCGAAAAATCGTGGATAAAAACTTGATCAAGGAGGGACATGCGATAAAATAACAATTATTGAGAATAAATGACAATTCCAATTTCGGCGAATTCAGTTCTTCCAGGTCGGATTTCCGCCATTCGAATAGTCATCGCCACCACGCAAATTTCCCCACTTGCCATCGGATGTACGAGGCCACAATGGACGAACCATATATTCTGGAAATGAGGAACATTTCAAAACGCTTTGGCGGCGTCCAGGCGCTCGACACTGTCAGCCTGGCCGTGCGGCCGGGAGAGGTTCGCGCCCTCATGGGCGAAAACGGCGCCGGAAAATCGACCTTGATGAAAATCCTCGCCGGCGCCTATCCAAAGGACGACGGCGACATTTTCATCCACGGGGAAAAACGCCGCATCGATTCGCCGAAGGCCGCCATCGACCTCGGCGTCTCCGTTATCTACCAGGAATTCATGCTGGCGAAGCACCTGTCAGTGGCGGAAAACATCTTCATTGACCGCATGGCCGGCGGCAACTTCTTTATAAACTGGGCCAAACTGTACGAACAGGCCCGCGAACAACTGGACCGCCTCGGCTTTGGTGAAATCGATCCGTCGACGCCGGTCGGCAACCTTAGTATCGCCTACCAGCAGGTTGTCGAAATCTGCAAGTGCCTGACGCGGAACTCGCGCATCCTCGTCCTGGACGAACAACCGACCGCCGTCCTCACTTTTTCAGAGATCCGGAAGCTTTTCGGCATTATCGACAATCTGCGGCGGAGCGGCGTCGCCATCATCTATATCTCGCACCGCCTCGAGGAAATTTTTGAAATTGCCGATTCCATCACCGTCCTGAAAGACGGCCATTATGTCGACACCGTCCGCACCGCCGACACGAACAAGAACGAACTCGTCACCATGATGGTCGGGCGCGAAATGAACCAGCTTTTCCCCGAGCGCCATGCCACCATCGGGGATGTCGTCCTCACGGTGGAAAACCTCAATGCCGGGCCGATGGTCAGGGATGTCGCTTTTTCCGTGCGGAGCGGCGAAGTCCTCGGGTTCAGCGGCCTGGTCGGCGCCGGCCGGAGCGAGACGATGCGGGCCATCTTCGGGGCGGACCGGAAGGAAAGCGGCACCGTTACCCTGGACGGCGAACCGGCCAACTTCAAGAGTGCCCGCCAGGCCGTTCGGGGTGGCCTCGGCATGCTCCCGGAGGACAGGAAAAATAGCGGCCTTCTCCTGAAGCAAAGCATCCGCGTCAACACCACCCTGGCCGCCGCCAAAAAGGTCTCGCGGCGTGGTTTTATCAACCACCAGTCGGAGCGGAAATATGTCGAAGAGGTGCTCGCCACCCTACGGGCCAAGTACGGCGACATGGACGACAACGCGGACAGCCTCAGTGGCGGCAACCAGCAAAAGATCGCCCTGGCGAAATGGATCATGGTCGGAAGCAAGGTGCTTGTTCTCGATGAACCGTCCAGGGGCGTCGACGTCGGCGCCAAGATGGAAATTTACCGCATCATCAACGGCCTGGCCGAGCGCGGCGTCGCCATCATTTTTATCTCGTCCGAAATGACGGAGATCATCGGGATGTGCGACCGGGTCGTCGTTATGCGGAGCGGCGGCATCGCCGGCGAACTGGCCGGGGACGACATCACCGAGACGAACCTTATTAAACTTTCCATGGGAGTGGCGTAATATGGCAAAGCCGTTCAGCCCGAAAAAATTCCTGGTCGACAACAATACCTATATCATTTTCATCCTGCTCTTCCTCGCCTGCCTGGCGCTGAACGACCGGTTTTTCACCGTGATGAACCTCCGGAATATCGCGCTTCAGCGGGCCGCTCCCATTTGCATGGCCCTCGGAATGCTCTTTGTCATCCTGACGGGCGGCATCGATCTGTCGGTCGGGTCGGTGATGGCTTTTAGCGCCTGCACCAGCGCCATGTTCTTTACGAAGATGGAACTGCCGCTGTGGCTGGCCCTCGTTCTCGCCCTCGCCTTCAGTACCGTCATCGGCCTGGTGAACGGCATACTCGTCGCCTACGGGCGGATGCAGGGGTTTGTCGCCTCTCTCGCCATGATGACGATAGCCCGGGGCATGGCGTTTGTCATAACGAACGGCACACCGATAAAATTCAAACTCGGCAGCATCGATGCCCTCGTCAAGAAACAATACGGCTATCCGATTCTCCTTATCACCCTGTTCGTCATCATCGCCCTCTGGGTGGTGCAGCACTATACCCTGTACGGCCGCATCGTCGTCGCCACCGGGTCGAACCGGAACGCGGTCGAACTGGCGGGCATTCCGGTCCGCCGCTACCTGACGTCCGTGTACGCGCTGTCCGGATTTCTTGCCGGCCTTGGCGGCCTGTACGTGGCGGCGCGGTCGTCGTCGGGGAATGCCACCATCGGCCTGTCGCAGGAGCTGGACGCCATTGCCGCCTGCGTCATCGGCGGCGCCAGTTTGGCCGGCGGCTACGGGTTTGTCGTGAAG
>JAJBTL010000175.1:5851-15210 GCA_020860865.1 Planctomycetota bacterium
GTCGGCGTCCTTGTCCTCGCCCTCATCGGCGACATCATGAACCTGATGGCGGTGCCGTCGTATCCGCAGGACATCATAAAGGGCGTCATCATCATTATGGCGGTGCTTCTCCAGATCTTCACGAACAGCAAGGATAAAACCGTGTAGCGGTTCGCGGCGTTCCCGATTTTCTTTTTCAGGCGATACACCGTTATTTTCCGAAACTTTCAAAGGACCACGAATGGACAGTTCTACTCTCGCATCGTACATCGACCACACCCTTCTTAAACCCGAGGCCAGTCCGGAGCAGGTCAAAAAACTCTGCCAGGAAGCCCGGCAGCACCGCTTCGCCACCGTCTGCGTCAACCCGTGGATGACCGCGTTGGCCGCCCGGGAACTGGCCGGTTCGGGCGTTGGCGTGGCGGTTGTCGTCGGCTTCCCTCTCGGCGCCACCACCACGATTTCGAAGGTGATGGAGACCCGGGACGCTGTCGCCAACGGCGCCAGCGAACTCGACATGGTCCTCAATGTCGGCGCCCTCAAGGCCGGCGATCTTGACTACGTCCGCAGCGACATCGCCGCCGTTGTCAAAGCCGGCGGCGCGGCCGGGGTAAAGGTGATTTTTGAAAACTGCCTCCTGACGGACACGGAAATCGTCACCGCCTGCACACTCTGCCTCGACGCCGGGGCGGCGTTTGTCAAGACGTCCACCGGGTTCTCCACCGACGGCGCCACGGTGGAACAGGTCAAACTCATGCGGGACACGGTCGGCGACGCCTGCGGCGTCAAGGCCGCCGGCGGCATCCGGGACAGGGACGCGACCCTTGCCATGATCGCCGCCGGTGCCAATCGCATCGGCACCAGCGCCGGCGTGGCCATTGTGACGGGAGCTTGACATGGATGCGGAAAAACTCGCGAACCTTGAAGCGGCGGCCAGAAAATCCCGGGCGGCGGCCATCCACATGATGGGATGGGCCGGCGGCGGCCACATCGGCGGCGCCTTGTCGATAATTGAAACGCTCGTCTACCTCTATTTCGAGGCGATGGACATCACGGCGGAAAACATCGCCACACCGGCCGAACGCGACCGGTTCGTCCTGTCGAAAGGCCACGCCGGTCCCGGCCTCTACGGCGTTCTCCATGCCCGGGGCTTTATCCCGGACGAATGGCTCGACACCCTGAACCAGCCCGGCACCAAACTGCCGAGCCACTGCAATATGGCGCTGACCCCCGGCGTCGACTTCACGACCGGTTCCCTCGGCCAGGGGTTTTCGGTGGCGGTTGGAATGGCGCTGGCGAACCGCATCGCCGCCCGGCCCGGCCGGGTTTACACCCTCATCGGCGACGGTGAATCGCAGGAAGGGCAGATTTGGGAATCGGCCATGTTCGCCGCCCACCAGGGTCTTGGCAACCTCGTCGCCTTCACCGACAACAACAAGCTACAACTGGACGGCGTCACCAAAGACATCCTCGCCGTCGAGGACCTCGTCGCCAAGTGGCGGGCCTTCGGCTGGTGGGCCGTCCGCATCGACGGCCACGACTTCGCCGCCATCGACCAGGCGGTGACGGCGACGGCGGACTTCCCGGCGCCGACCATGATTGTCCTGGAGACGGTGAAGTCGAAAGGGTTCGGCCCTGGCGAAAAGACGGTCAAGAACCACCATATGGCATTCACATACGAAGAGGCGGAAAAGGCCATTGCCGAACTAGGGGCCGCAAAGTAGGCGCGGCTGCGAACACCGGACCGACGAGACGTCCGGCCTCTGGTGAAGCATTCGGAACCGGTAGCAGAGGCGGTGGTATGTCTTTGCCAGGCGTTCGGCCTTCCACCGACTCTATGGCATTCGGAAAACTTTCAACGCTCCATGGGAGATACCACACATGAGCCTTACCGTCGAATTGACGAAAAAAGACATGCGGGACGTCTATGTCCAGGCGCTCCTCGACAGCGCCGCCGAACGAGACGACTTGGTCGTCCTCGAGGCCGACCTGACGAACTCGCACAATACCGCCCGCTTCGGCGACGCCCACCCGGGACGGCTGGTGAACTGCGGCATAACGGAAGCGAATTCGGTGTGCGTCGCGGCCGGGCTGGCCGCCAGCGGCTTCCGGCCGTTCCTCAACCTCTTCGCCTGCTTTGCCTCGCGTCGGGCCTTTGACCAGTTTTTCCTCTCCGTCAACTATGCCGGCCAAAACGTCAAACTGGTCGGCAGCGACCCGGGCGTCCTGTCCCAGTACAACGGCGGTTCCCACTGCGCCCTCGAGGACATCGCCATGATGCGGGCCGTCCCCGGTCTCATTGTAGTTGAACCGTCGGACACCGTGTCCCTCTACCACCTGACCCGGCAACTGGCCGACTGCGACCGCCCGGCCTACCTCCGCCTGCACCGGAAGGGCGGTGCCGCCGTCTACGGTGTGGACGAGGAGTTCAGCCTCGGGAAGGGCAAGGTCGTCGCCGACGGCACCGACGTCACCCTCATTTCCGCCGGCCACATCATGCTGGCAGCGGCATTGGAGGCGCGGGACAAACTGGCGGCGGTCGGAATCTCGGCGGCGGTCCTGGACATCCTGACCATCCAGCCCCTCGACGAGGAATTGGTCCTCCGCTATGCCAAAGCCACCGGCGCTGTCGTCACCTGCGAAAACGCCCACCGGGCCGGCGGCCTCGGCGGCGCCGTTGCCGAACTCCTCGCCCGCGAACACCCGACACGGATGCGCATGGTCGGCGTGGATTGTTTTGGCGAGGTCGGGACAGTCGCGTCCCTCATGAAGGACTTTGGCCTAACCGCCGACGACATTGTCAAAGCGGCGCTTTAGCTTCTGTAGGATGTTGGTCGGCAGCGATACAATGCAAAACCCAATAAAGAAAACCGCGATCCATTGGGTCGCGGTTTTTTTTGGACGGGCGGTTAATAAAAATGACCGACCTCAACGAATGAGGTCGGTCACATGGTGTGGTGGTGTACTACTCGGAATTCTTGGATACTGCCTTGATCATTTAGCGTGATTCGGGAGATGCCAATACTACCGGCATACTTCAGCACTCGACACCATGGTAACGGCCACGGGCTTTATTGAAACGCACATGGGCCGTCCGAAGACACGCACCGGTGGAAAACACGATGCCGTCATCCGTAAAAAACATCCTGCAGCGCTGTCTCGACTCAGACCTGGACCGGCAGTTTTTCGACATGGATTTTCCGCTTGGTCATCTCGAATTTGACCACGCCTTCGGTGAGGGCGAACAGGGTGAAATCCTTGCCCTGACCGACGCCTTGACCGGGGTGGAAGCGGTTGCCCTTCTGACGGACAATGATGGTGCCGGGCGTGACCAATTCGCCACTGAAGCGTTTGACGCCACGGTATTTCGGTTTGGAATCGCGCCCGTTACGGCTACTGCCCTGACCGACTTTATGTGCCATGACAAACTCCTTTACTTATGTATATTCACCTGTCGCCGCCGATTCGGGTACCCTTCCCGGCTCTCGGCCACGACTGCGCAGCGGAAATCATTCCCGGTAAACCGCCGGACAATGCCATTCAATGACTAGGCATTAATGCCGGTGATCTCGACCTGGTGGTAGCGCTGACGGTGGCCCTTGGTGGTCATGCTGTCTTTGCGGCGACGGAAAAAGACGGCGCGGGTTTTTTCGCCCTTGACTTCTTTCAGGACCTTGGCCGTGACGGTGGCGCCTTCGACCTTCGGGGTGCCAATGGTGGAATTTTCGCCATCGACAATCATGAGGACGTCGTCAAAAGTGACATCCAGCCCTTCCTCGGCGGAGGCGAGAAGTTCGACATCAATGACATCGCCGGTACTGACGATGACCTGCTTGCCGCCGGTGCGAATTACAGCTTGGGTGGCCATTGCTGCTCCTGGATAACCTGGTTTTCAACAAAAATGATCGGCGAGGGCCAAGGGCCTTCGCCGAGGATACCGAAGGGAATAGTATACGGCTGTCCCGGATCATTTCCAGCAAAAAAACTGATAATTCGTAAAATATCTGTTTTCCCACGGA
The DNA here is from genome assembly GCA_020860865.1 of Planctomycetota bacterium. GTDB lineage: Bacteria > Planctomycetota > SZUA-567 > SZUA-567 > SZUA-567 > JAJBSZ01. The sequence continues at coordinate 9,850 of JAJBTL010000175.1, forward strand.
CATGTCGCATCCAGGCCTGGTGGCCGGCGTGTAAGTGCCTCCCTATCGGTCCCTTTTACATTCTATACATGCTGGTATATCGCCCCTCGGGCACGTCTCGCGACTACTCATGGCGGCTGTTATTATCAATACAGTCGGAACGCCACCGCGCCGTAGCGGTTGAGGCGCAGCTTTTCCGCCTGCATCGGGACGCGGACATTGGCTGCCGAGGTCGGCTTGTACGGGCTCAGGTGCGCCCGGTTCATCAGGTCCGGGAGGTGGACGTGCTGTTCGTCGCCGGAGCGGTTAAAGAGGATAAGCCCGGCTTCCTTCCCGTCCAGGGTGGTCTTCCTGAGCGCCAGCAGGTTGTCGTTTCCGGCGTCGATGCGTTCGACACGGTTGTCTTCGGCAAAGATGCGGTGGCCGCGCTTTAAGGAGTTGACTTCCCGGATATAATCGGTGAGGTCGTAGTTGGCGCCTTCGTAGTCGTGCGGCCGGGTCGAGACGACATGCGGCTTTTTCATGAATCCGTATTCGAATCCGAGCAGGATAAGGACGCCACTGGAGACGAGGGCGGTCATGAGATAGTGCTGTTTTATCCTGTCCAGATCGCGCTGCCATTCATCGGCCAGGCGCTGGGTGTCGTGGGACTCCGGGAAGCAGATGGACGACACCTTGCCCTCGCCCATGCGGAGCTGGTCGGGGAACCAGTCCTGGCGGTAATCCCACCATTTGCCTGAGTTGAAGACAAAGTCGTGACCGGCCCGGGCCAGGTCGATGGTCTGTTCCATCGGGCAGCCGAGGGATTCGGCAAAGAACCGGCATTCCGGGTATTTCGACTTGCTCCGTTCAATTATCATCCGCCAGAGATCGTTCGGGATCTGGTAGGCGGCGTCGCAGCGGAAGCCGCGCACACCGCAGGACAGGTACATTTCCACCACTTTCCACCAGTATTCCCAGAGGTTGTTCCGGTCGGACGAATGGGCGTTGTCGATTTCGTTCAAGTCGCCCCAGGTGACATAACCGCCCGGCGCCTGGTCGTCCTTGGTGCCGGGGTTTTTGATTGAGCCGTCGTCGTTGGTTTTATACCAGTTCCGGTGATCGCGGGTCAGGGGATTGTCATAAGCGGTGTGGTTGATGACCAGGTCGACCATAACCTCGGCGCCCATTTCGCGGCATTCCGAGACAAAGGTGGTGAGGCGGCCCTTCTGCGCGTCAAAGGAGTCGTACGGGAAGAAAGCCGGGTTGAACTGGAAATAATCCCTTATTGCATATAGACTTCCCGATGCGCCGGTCAGGTGGATGGGGTTTATGAATATCCAGTTGAACCCCATTTCGACCGCCCGTTCGACATGGGCCAGCCAATTGTCGCATTCCCCCAGGAGGGACGGGAAGATATTGTATATAAAGGGGATTTCACTTTTCCGTGCTTCCATGCCTGGCCTCCAAATCGGTTAAACCATATAACTCCATCCATTCCCCACTCTACCGAAAACAGGGTATCGGCACAAGAGAGGAGTTGGTGGCCCGTGCCAGCCGCGTCATGGCTGTCCATTCCGCCCAGCCGTTCAAAAGTCCATCAAAACGGCAAAAAAACCTCGAATAACGTAATTCCTGACATCACCGTGCCCTAGAAATTCTCCGGGCCATTCCTGTCCGATAAATTTCAACAAAAACCGTAAAAAGGCGCGAGAAACTGTCCGGAAGGGCCGATAAGTCGGAAAGAGCATTTTTAATCGGACGCCGGGCGGTGGCATTACGTCGTTTCGCACCACCGGAATATAAACGAACCGCGATTGGGGAATCGCACCACGAAAATGGGAGGAATTACGGTGAACGCGTATTTACGTCTTCTAAAAAGAGGTTCTGAAAACATATTCAAGGGAATATTTGACAAGGAGGTGACGATGAGACGGGCTTTACTACTTGTACTGATTGTGGGGGTGTGGTGCGGGGTTGGGTTTGCGACTGAACTGAATGAAATCCTCGCGCCAAGCGACGAAGTTACATCAGGTACGTTGGAATCGATTGGGGTGGATACGAATTTGGTTGTTCCGGGTGATACACTCACTTTAAATGGTACAGCCAAAATAATAGTTCATGATAACGATTCTATGACGCTGGTTAATTCATTAGGCGCTCCATCGGACGTCGCCACGGCCAACCTGACGGTCAACCATGACAAGGCCGTGTTGGTTGGAACGGGAAGTACGCTGCGTGTAAAAGACCTCACTCTTGGAGGAGCCTTTAACGGCAGTCTTTTTGACGACGGTTCGGCCGGTACTTTAGTCGCTAACCAATTCATCCTTGAGGAAAATGCGGTTCTCAAGGGCAGCACAACGGACACCCCTGTCCTTCGCGTTACCGATACCGGTGTTATAAAAGGCGAGTACACGATCGGCGCGGAGAACGTGACGTTCGAACGCAGTCTTCAGATTGATTCCACCGGTGCGCTCCATACCAATAATTACGATCGTGAAATTATCATGGGCAGCACCAGTTCGAACAGTGCGCCGTATGTGACGGTCAATGGTGGTACAATCACCACTAATAATGGCTCTCTGACCTTCACCAACAAGGCAGCCAGCCTCGGAACATTGTCGTTCCGCCAAAGCGATTCGACAATATCTGGAAAAGTGTTGGCCACAGGATTCAGGACCGAAGTCAACGGCAATCTGAACTTCGATGGAAGCGGGACTCTCGAAAGTGCCGTCTACCAGCAGACCGGCGGCGCTATCACGGGCGCGAACGGCCTCATTAGAACGACCGATGCCACCCAGACCTCCACGATTTCCGGACCGGGCACCGTATTCAACACCAACGCCAACTTCGCTGGCAATGTGGAGTTCACCAATGGCGCAACGCTGAAGGGCGGGATGAGAACCATAACCGGCTCTAACGCGAAAACCATGTTGGTCGACGACACCAGCCTTATCGACCTGTCGACGAGCGATCTGGAAGTGCGCGGATTCAAGAGCCTGATCCTGGACGGCGCCCTCCGTGTCGGTCACGACAACGTCGATGCGAACCGGCTCATCCTGTCGAACAGCACCCAACTCCAGGGCTCTGTCAGCCGCGCCCTCGAACTGGACAGCAGCTTCAACCAATACTACTACGGCAAAGATTTCTCCGGAACGGATGTCGTTGTCCAGGGCGGCACTTCCCAGTCGTGGCAGCAGGAAGACTGGACCATCTCGAACGCGTTCGGCAAATTCGATTTCGGCTACCGGAACGGCAACTACGCCCTGGTGAAGTTCGAAACGTCCAACCTGAACGACGTCGACGAAGTCCGCGAAAACCTGAATCGGAATTGGGACGGTAACGTTGTCAGCCGCGGCTTCGCCCAGACCATCGCCGAAGTGGCCAAGACCTCGATTGGTGTGGCTAACGGCGCCGCAGTCGTTCCGACCAACAACCCGTACTATGAAGCCGGCCTTGTGAACCGGGACATCCTTGAGGCCTTCGCTCACGGTCATTCGACCTTCAGCACCGACAGCGACACCGACGTCTCCGGCAGTCTCGACCGGGCCATGCTCGCCATGTACAACGACTCGAACCAGACCGGCGTTGTCCAGGTGTCGGTTGACGTCTCCCGGGACATTGTCAACACGCTCCATTCGCGGCTCGACGCCTTCCGCCGCTACCTCGTCGCCATTGACCCGGCAACCGGTTCGGAAGTGGCGCTCGGCAACACCATCCTCCATGACGACCGGTACTTCAACCGGGTCTGGGCCGGCGTTCTCGGCAGCCGCATGAACGCGGACAAGCGGAAAGGCTTCGAAGGCTACAAGTACAAGGGTGAAGGCGGCATCATCGGCTACGACCGCGGCTTCGGCGCCGCCCTCCTCGGCTTCTCCGCCGCCTATATCCAGGGCGATTACGAGGACAAGTCGGCCATCGCCCACGATTCGGACATCGAAAACTACGCCTTCGACGTCTACGGCACCTACAACTTCTCGAACGGCTTCTACACCACCGTGAACGCCGGCTACACCCGGAGCCGCAACAAGATTAACGAACTCCGGGGCAACAACTGGGCCAGGGAAAAGTACCACACCGATTCGTGGCGGGCCGGCCTGAAGATTGGCTACGACATCATGGTCTCGGATACGTTCTTCGTCAGCCCGTCCCTCGGCGTCGACGCCTACTACGCCCGGTCGAACCGGCACCACGCCAGCATCGACGACATCTTCCTGGTCGAGTACGGCCGGATGAAGACCCACGGCGTGGAAATCCCGTTCGATGTCAAGCTGTCCAAGGACATCGTCATCAACAACTGCTCCACGGTGACCCTGATGGCGAACGGCGGCTATGCCTATAACCTGCATGACAAGGGCATCCGGGGCGACCTCCGGGTGAATGGTCTTCGGGGCGCCAACGTCGGACCGTACAAGGCCGAAGGCCGGAAGCTCGGCCACCACAGTTGGAACGCCGGCGCCGGTGTCCGGTTCCGCTACAACGAGTGGGAATTCGCCGCCAAGTACGATTTCCACGGCAGGAAGGGCTATACCGACCACCGGCTGATGGGACAGATTGGCTTCAACTTCTAACCAGTCAACCCGGACGTCACGTCACACGAGCGCGGTCCACCCTCCCGGGTGGGCCGCGTTTTTTATTGGTTCGGCTGGATGTTTCACAACGGGTGAAAACCGACAGGAATATCCATTGAGTATTTCGGCGAAAAGACGTACACCGTTTATCATGATTCAACGTTGAAAGGTCTGTACCACCGCGACGGGCGGCAGGCTCGTCCGCCGATTCGCGCAGCAACGCAGTACACGCTCGAACACCCGCGTTCACAAGGAGAATAAACGTGTCATACCTCGGACAGGAAATTGGAAAGCTCGGCTTCGGCCTCATGCGCCCGCCCATGATCGGGGAAGAAGTCGATATCGAGCAGTTGAAACAGATGGTGGACGTTTTCATGGAAAGCGGCTTCACCTATTTCGACACCGCCTTCGGCTATCTGGACGGGAAGTCGGAACAGGCGGCCAAGATCGCCCTCATCGACCGCTACCCCCGGGACCGCTTCCAGTTCGCCACCAAGCTGCCGGCCTGGGCCGGAGCGAAGACAGCGGACGAGGCCAAAGCCATGTTCTGGACATCGCTGGAACGCACCGGCGCCGGATTCTTCGACTACTACCTGTTCCATAATCTCGGCGTCGGGCGGGACGACGCCTTCGACCAGTTCGGCATCTGGGACTTCCTCGCCGAACAAAAACGGGCCGGCCTTATCAAGCATCTCGGCTTTTCCATCCACGCCCCGGCCGCCCACCTGGACGACGTCCTGACCCGCCATCCGGAAATGGAGTTCGTCCAACTCCAGATCAATTATTCCGATTGGGACAACGGCATTATCCAGTCGCGGAAGTGTTATGAAAC